>JAHITU010000006.1 GCA_018817595.1 Patescibacteria group bacterium | reverse complement strand
TAAGTATTTCTGGAGGTTCCAGAAATATCTCTCCAAGTTCAAATACTACTTACACTGGAACAGTTACTGGTCCAGGAGGAACATCTTCTTGTACCGCACCGATTACAGTCACTTCTGTACCTGTAATTATTCCTGCACCAAGTTGTTCTATGAGTGTCAGTCCAGCATCGATAGCACCTGGTAGTAGCTCTTCTTTAACTTGGACAACTACTAATGTAGCATCAGCTTCTATTGATAATAGTATCGGTTCAGTTTCTAATAACGGTTCCACTTCTGTTTCACCAAGTTCCGATACTACCTATGTGGGAACTTTTATCGGAAACAACGGTTCTACTATAAATTGTAGTGCTTCAATTTTAGTTTCCTCTGTTCCTGTAACCCCAACTTGTTCAATGAATTTTAGTCCAACAGCTGTTGTGACTGGCGGATCTTCTACATTAACTTGGACATCAACAGGAGCTACTTCAGGAATTATTGATAATAGCATCGGTTCTGTAACTCCTAACAATTCAACTTCAATCACACCTATAGGAGCTTCTACTTACACTGGAATATTTACTGGTCCAGGAGGTTCAGCTACTTGTTCTGCTTCTATTTCTGTTTCGTCAACTGGCTGTGTGACTAATTGCGGAGGAGGTGGAAACAATCCTCCTAATGTTAGATTAGCTAGAACTACTTTCCCAGGGGAGGAACCAGAACCATTTTTTGTTTATTTAAATCAAGTGCCTTACACGGGATTTTTTGGAAATTTATTTAATAAAGTTAAATTTATTATGGTATCAGTGCCTAATATAATTATGGCGAACTAGTTAATTAGTAGGTTAGGTAAACTTAGCTTTTAGGAAACTAAAAAATGGTCGCAAAAGCGACCAATTTTTTAATTTAAAATTTAAAATATAAAATTTATAATTCTTGAAAAATTAATTTTTCAAGGTTATTTCCTTCGATATTTTTTCAATAAATTCATCTAAAGAAAAGGCTCCTTCATTTCCTCTTTCTCTATTTTCTACAGTAACTGTTTTATCTTCTAGTTCTTTGTCTCCGAGAATTAAAAGGTAGGGGACTTTTTCCATTTTAGCATTTCTAATTTTTTTGCCTAGGGATTCGTCATCTACATCTAGCTCAACTCTAAAGTTTTTTTCTAATAGATTTTTATAAACTTCTTTCGTGTATTCTTTGTGTTTATCTGAGATAGAAAGAATTTTAATTTGTACTGGAGCAATCCAAGTAGGGAATTTACCAGCATAATATTCAATCAAGAAAGCAAAGAATCTTTCGAATGATCCTATTAAGGCTCTGTGAATTACGAAAGGTCTTTGTTTTTCTCCATTTTGGTCGATATATTCTAAATCAAATCTTTCTGCTAAATTGAAATCGATTTGAATTGTGGAAATAGAATCTTCTTTTCCGAATACATTGATAGCTTGAACATCTAATTTAGGTCCATAAAAAGCAGCTTCGTCTTTTTCTTCTCTAAATTCAACTCCTGATTTTGTTAATACTTTTCTCAGAGTTTCCTCTGCTTTATCCCAGTCTTCAGGTTTCCCTACGTATTTGGTTTTGTCGTCTCCTGAAAGAGAAAGTCTATATCTGTAATTATCAAATCCCAGGTCTTTATAAAATCTTTCTAGCATTTCTAATACTTCTAAAAATTGTTCTTCTAATTGCTCAGAAGTACAAAAAATATGAGCATCGTTTTGGGTAAAGCCCCGTACTCTTTGAAGTCCGTGTAATTCCCCTGATCTTTCGTAACGGTACACTGTTCCTAGTTCACCCCATTTGATTGGTAGATTTTTGTATGATTTTGGTTTCATTTTAAAAACCATCATAGCCACAGGACAATTCATCGGTTTTAAATAAAATGTTTCATTGTCTATTTCTATAGGGGCATACATAGAATCTTTGTAAAATCCTAAATGTCCTGAAGTTTCAAATAATTCAGCCTTATTAATGTGAGGAGAAAGAATATGTTCGTAACCATATGATCTTTCTAGTTTAAGCATGTAGTCTTCCAAAACCCTTCTCATGGCGTATCCTTTAGGTAACCAAATAGGCAAACCTTGACCAACTTCTGGAAGGTTCACAAACAATTCCATTTCTTTACCTATTTTTCGATGATTTCTTTTTTCTGCTTCTTCCAACATTTCTAGGTGTGCTTTTAATTCATCTTCTGTTTCAAAAGCTACTCCGTAGATTCGAGTTAACATTTTGTTTTTTTCGTCTCCTTTCCAATAAGCTCCCGCTACACGAGTTAATTTAAAGGCATTAGGGTTTATTTTATTAGAATTTTCTACATGAGGGCCTTCACATAAATCTACAAATTCTCCTGTTCTGTAAATAATTGGTTCATCTAAATCAGATAAAAGTTCAAGCTTGTAGGGTTGATCTTTAAATACTTCCTCAACTTCTTCTTTTTTAATAGCCTCTTTTTTAAATTCAATTTTTTGGGAGATTAGTTTTATTATTTCTTTCTCTAGTTTAGGAAGGGTTTTTTCTTCAAATTTTTCTGAGAATTCAAAATCATAATAAAAACCGTTATCAATAGCAGGCCCAATAGCTATTTTAGTATCAGGATATTGTTTTAGTACTGCTATGGCTAGTAGATGAGCTAGCGAGTGTCTTTTTTCTTGCATAGTATTTTTAGTTTTTGAAATTAGCGTATTTCTTTGTCAGTCTCAGGAAAATGTTTTTCACCGTATGCTCGATACGGCTCAAATCATTTTCCTTTGCTTCCTTGAACTACATCTAATTTCAAAAACTTTTCTTTGTTAGTTGTTAATATTTAAAATTAAAAAATTCGTCCTAATATTTCAAAAATACCTTTGAAATATTAGGACGAATTTCTCCGCGGTTCCACCTAATTTCTCACTTAAAAAGTGAACACTTTATTTATCTTTTTAACTTAGCCCAAAGGGATTCTTTCGAATTTGTAGTTGGTAGCTACAACAATCGTTATTTAGATATATAAAGTCTATCTTTTTATAAAAACATTGTCAATGAAAAAAGAGTTTCTGCAAAAGCAATATGATATATCATACCTGAGTAATATAGAAATGTTATATATATAATTAAATAACAACCATTATGTTATTATGCATAATAACATAATGGTTACAGTTATATATTAAGCCATGATTCAATGGCTACGATCATAGCCATTGAAAAATAAGGTTCCTGTAGGTAAAACCCTACAGGAACTCGAATGGATTATTATTTCCCAACCCTCCTCTCCCATTTTTGGACAACGGGATGAGGTGGAGGATAAAAAGGGTTTTGTATAGCTCTTTTGAACCAGCTTTTTATTTTTTGAAAGCTCCAAGAAGAAACTCTTGATTTATACTCTCTTCCTTTTTCTCCTCTTGTTTTATGGGACTTTTTTCTATCTCTACTCATAAAAACTCCTTTTAAAAAATTTAAAGATAGTTTTACTCTAATCCTTTTATATCAAAAATTGTTAACATTGCAGCAATAGAGTTTACACATTAATCTGTGTAGATGAATAAATTTGATGCAAAATATATGTCTCTAAAAGAGAAAAAATTAAAACAAGTTATTAATAAAGAAAAAACTATTATTAAAATAGCTGAAGAG
>JAHITU010000005.1 GCA_018817595.1 Patescibacteria group bacterium | reverse complement strand
GTGTTTTTTCTCATATGAAGAAATTATTAAAAAACCATAATGGTTTAAGAAACGAATTGAGAGAAAAGTTAGTTGATGATTATTTGAATAAAAAAGATTGAGATTCCGCCAAATTTAAGCACCCGTTTTTGATATTAAGTCGGTTTTCTTCATGTGTGGTTTGGTATGATTTGTATAATTGGGAGGGGTGTTTGCCTGTGAGTTTTTTTATTGTTGTTTAGGTTGGGTTTGGGTTTGGGTTTGGGTGTTGAAGTTAGGTGTCGGGGGTGGTGATTTCATTATAGTATTATGCATAATATTATAATGAATATATGGGGCTATTTTATAAAATAATATTCTAACATTCTATAGAATGTTAGAATATAAAATATAGTCTTTGAATGACTATATTATTTGAGAGTATTGGAATTTGGCACTCGGGGTGCTAAATTTTTTTTGGATTTGTTTTTTGGGTTAATAAAAACTTTATCTTTTCTTCATAATGAATTTGTTATGGTTGATATAGTGGGGGAGGTGTTTGCCTTTGAGTTTGGGGTATTTGCTTATTTTTTGAGTTGTTTTTTAATTTGTTTTTTGGAAAGAAGGGGAGTATTTAATTTTCTCTAAAATCTGTAGACTTCGATTTCAAATTTTCTCTAAAACCTGCAGATAAAGAGTCTCTGGGACTTCTTGTGTTTATCTGCAGATTTTAAAGAAGGGTGATTATATCCTTCTTTAATGACTTGGTAACTGGATTACCAAGTTGTTTTTGGTTTGTTAGTTTATGTATCTAACAAACAGATCTTTGTCTAGGACACAGGCTTCTTGATACCATACAGGACAAACATCCACGACACCATTCTTTAATAAAACCTTTTGACCTCGAATAATAGTCATAAGCTTTTTGATAGAATAATCTAAAGCAGTACTCTTCATCCAATGTTCTCTAGTTATACAAGAGACAATAGTTCTACCATCAGATGAATTAACAGCATGACCTAAACCACAACTATTGTCAGTAGGTGAGTAGTAATTAGAATAAGCACTACCATCATAGGAAGCATTAACATTACCCACACCTAAAACAAAAAACCCTACCAACACAAAGAAAAATATTTTTTTCATGATTTTTATTTTTACTTGGGGATAGCATCCCCAAGTTTTTAATTAATTTTGAAACTTTTTAGATTACTTGGACACCGGGTGTCCAAGTAGTTTAAAGTTGGTTTCAAAATGCTAATAATTAATAATGACAACTAAATTATTAGCGGGTTTTTGTCATTTATTTAATTATTTAATTAAAAAAGCAAACAAAAAGCCCGTTACTAGGAAGGCTCCTTACGGAAATCCTCAATCGCGGTTTCCCACGATGACGCGACAAACGCCCTAATAACGGGTTTTTTATGTTTGTCGCGTTTTTATACCATATCCTACATAAGTAGGGGTTAGGTCATAATCTATTTAAAAAATAGATAAAACTTATTTAGTTGTTCCTAATACAATATCAGATATTTAGAGGAAATGGTAGGGGATAATTGTTTTATTTAAATATAAGGGGTATTATTGAAATAATGAGTAAAATAGAAGATTTAAATTTAACGATTCAATTTTATGAAAAATATATAAAGCCTATAATCCATACGAAACTTGGTTTTTTAATTTTGTTTTTTATAATTTACTTCTGTCCTTTGCTTGGTTTAATGTTTTTCGATTTGTATAATGTTGAAATATTAAAATCACCTTTGTATATTATTTTGGTTTTATTTTTTACAGCTGTCCTTTGGTTGAAAGAATTAAGATTACCAAAATTAGAGGAAGAAAAAACAGGTATTTTATTTTCTTTTTCAAAAGATATCAAGACAAATGATGAGATAGAAGCTTTGGAAGGGAGAGTTGAAAAAAATGTTAAAAGAGAGCATCTAGAGGGTGAAATTTTTGTTGGGAGATTAAAAAAACATCAGCACCCTAAAGATGAAAATAAAGCATATTCTATATTAAAGAAAACAGGATATAGTCTGCTTATTTGGGGTGATATTGAGTCTGGTAAAAATAATAATGAAGAAGAAATTCATTTTGTTCCTATTAGATTTTCTTATAATTTGAATATTAACAAAGAAGGTTTGGAATCTTTTAACAAAAATTTAGGAAATCTCTTATCAGAACAAAGATGGACTATAAGAGATAAAAACAATATCACAGATAGAAGTACTTTAGCTGAAAATATAGAAGGACTTTCTTTGTATGTGATAGGTGTATCTCTTTATCACTCAAAAAGAGATGAACATGCTCTTATTATTCTTAAAAAGGCTCGAGTCTTTTTTATAAGTAAGAAAAAATTAACAATAAATTGTATTATTGCTCTGAAAAGCATAGAACTAATGATAAATGATATTTTTAATGAAAAATTATTTTGTTTAAACCTTTCTCCTTACAGAGATGGGATAGATGATATAAAAGAATCTTTAGAATTTATTTTAGGAGAATTTAAAGAATTAGGTTTTTTTGTAAATTTTTATTTAGTTAAAGGGATTACTAAATTTATTTTAAGAGATATAGATGGATCAATAGAAGAAATCACTAATTCAAAAAACAATACTAATAGAAAAGACCCAGCGCCTTATTTGAACTTGGCTTTTGTTTATTATTATTCAAAGGATACTGCTAATGGTTTAGATAATTTATTATTAGCTATAAAAAATAATTTATTAGAGATGGGTAAACAGTCTATTACTATAGTTAAGTGGTATGAAGAAGTTCTTGATAAAGAACCTGAAAAAACATATCTTAAATTACCCTTAGGTATTTTATATTATGATCTTGTTGGAGATAAAAGTTTGGCAGAAAAAAATTTAATGGAATATGTTTTGGAATATAAGAATAAAAAAAATCAAACAAGAGAAATTGAACGATCTATCTATGAAGCCTCAAAAAGGTTAAAAAAAATAAGAAGACTAAAAAATATTAATGAAAATTAAAGAAAAACAAAATAATCAATTAAATGATTGGAAACAGTTAGAAGAAGACACTTTAAAAAATCTTTATAATTATTTTACTGAATTACATCAATCAATTCATAAATTAAGAAGAGAAAGTAAAGAATTTAATGATCCTTTTACTAGAGCTCAGCTTTGTATTTCTCTTATCACAATTGATACTTTTTCTAGATTTAGTTTAATGTTTGATGGGATTAGAGGAGATGATTTAGAAAATAATAATAAAAAAAGATTTAAAAAGTGGGTTAGGGAATATGTTATTAATGACAAAAATCAAGTTTTTGTTAAAAATAAACAAAAACTTTCTTTAAATGAAGATCTTTTTTGGAAGATAAGAAATTCTTTTTTGCATTTTTATTCTTTTCCGAAAATAGATGAAGATAAAGGTGTTCGATTGTCTTTTGAGTTTGGAGTTCCTAATGATTTTAGTATTAAAGTAAAAAATCATTTCAAAGAAAAAGGTTTTAATATTAAACATATTGATTTGTATCTTTTAATAGATTCGATTTTTGAAGGAATAATTATTTGGTTTTCGAGTTTAAAACAAAAGATCAAAGATAATCCTGAAAAATATATAGAATCAATTTGTTATGTAAACGAAATCGTTAAAAATGAAAATGCAAAAACTATTTTAATAGAAGATAAAAAATAAATGAAAGTTGGGGTTGGGTTGGTTGGGAGGAGAAAGGGGAATGTGGTAGAATTTGAGTAATAATTAAAAATAAATTATGACAAATAATAAAACAGCTGGAGATATAGGAGAATTAGAAGTAGTCGATCTTGTTCCTTGTCCTAATTGTGGAAAGAGTTTAATGATTTTACCGCCTAATTATCCTTTGTATGATTTGCAATGTACTGGGTGTTCATTTAGGGCTCAGGTAAAAACAAATGCATCAAAACCAAAAGCTCAAATTTTTGGGGCAGGGTGGCAAATCATGGAAAAAGTTTTAAAGTCAGGGTTCCTAACCCCTGCTTTATTTGTAAATTTTAAATGGGAAGAAAAAGGAGAAAAATTTCAAGAAATTAGATTTTACCCTTTCGTTCCTAAATCTAATTTAAAAAAATATCAATTATCTCCTACTGCTAGAAGGGCGGATTATTGGATGTTTAGATATATAGGATTAGATAAATTACCTTATTTTGTGGTTTATAAAAAATAAAACTTTTTAAAAATTGTTATGGAATCAAAAAAACCAGATTATTATTTTTATATAGATGATTCAGGAAGTAGAAATCCTGATAAGCAAGATTTTACTGATCGTGATGATCACTTAGATCATTTTGCTTTAGGCGGGGTTTTAATTGCAACAAACGATAGAGAACTTATTATGAAAAAATATAATAAATTTTGTGAAAAATGGAATATAACTTATCCTTTACATTCTTCTGAAATTAGATCAGCAAGAAAAAACTTTACTTGGCTTAAAGAAAGCAAAGAAAATAAAGAAAAATTTACAAAAGAAATAGGTGAGTTTTTAGTATCTTTACCTGTTATGGGTTTTGCTAGTGTTATTTACAGACCTGGATATAATGAAAGATACAAAGAAAAATATGGTGATAATCGTTGGAGGATGTGTAAAACAGCTTATAATGTTTTAATTGAAAGAGTTTCAAAATATCTTAAGAAGGAAAATAAAACTATGTATGTTCGTTTTGAAGAAGCTGGGAAGGTAGAAAATAAAGCTATTATTAAATATACAAGAGATTTAAAAAATGATGGACATCCATTTAGTTTTCAAACATCAAAAAAATATAACCCTCTTACTAATGAAGATTATAAAAAAATCATATTAGGAAGACCTAAGCGAAAAATGAAAGTAAATTCACTTGTTCAGATAGCTGATTTGTATTTATATCCAATGGCAAAAAGAAAATATGATTCAGGGTTTATTCCTTGGACAATGCTGTATGAAAATAAAAGAGTTATAGATGCTTGTTTATCTGAGGTTGATTTGAATATTGAAGGTATAAAATATAGTTGTTTTGATAATTTAGAAAGCAAAAAACCTAAGCAAGCTTAGGTTTCTTACCGGCTCGCAAACGCGAACCCCGGAGCTTTCCGCTCATACATATAATGTATCACAAAGTGTTGAATAAAAGCAAGAGAAAAATGTGAAATTTGTGGATAGGAGTAAAATATTTTTAATTTAAAAATATTTTACTCCTATCCACAAAAAAAGTCAATATTTTAATGAAATAAAAAAAGAAATGATATAATTTTTATATGAAAACTAAAGGAATTATTGCGGGGGTGATAGTGGGGTTGGTGGTTATTACTACTGCTGTGGTTGTTGATCAGGGGTTTGAGGTTGGGGGGATGGAGGAGTTGGTTGAGCGGGCTGGGGAGGGTGTTGATGTTGCTGTTTTGCCTCCGCATGAGTTTACTACTGATGGTTGTTCTCTTTTTCCAAACAGTTTTTTGGGAGTTGATATTACAGATATTTGTATAAATCATGATATGCAGTATTGGGCTGGTGGAAGCTCTGAGGCTAGAAAGCTTTCTGATTTGGAATTGAAAAAGGAAGTTAATGAGCTTTTGTTTCCTTTGGGAAGTTTTATGTATTTAGGTATTAGGGTTTTTGGGCATCCTTTGATTCCGGCTCCGTGGCGATGGGGTTACGGGTTTGATTATAAGGTTTTTGAAAGAAATTATTGATAGAAAAGGTTTTTGATAGGGGTTTATGGGTTTTTCAGACTTATCCCCAAATCTATTGTTTTTTTATGTGTTTTGTATATAATATAGGCATATCAATACAAAAAGGGATCCGAACGGTGTTAGTGCCTAAGGAGCCCTTTTTTTATTATCTTTTTTTATTATTTAAATTCTATTTTTGATTTAATACTTGGATTTTCTAAATGATCAAAAAATTCTGAACCTAATTGATTGTATAAGGAAGATGCAAATCCGTTATTAGGGAATAATATTTTTTTGAATTTATCTTTTTTAATAAGATAATCAACTATTTTTTTATAGTTTCCATCTCCTGAAACAAGTATTATTTTGTTAAAATCATCATTATCTATAAATCTCTTTAATATTTCAAAAACAATATCTGTATCAACATTTCCTTTCTTTTTACCTTTTAGTGCCGAACTATGTTCTTTAAATACAACAATAAAACCTGCTTTTTGTAAGTTATTATACAAATCTTGTTCTTCCTCAGTTACATACCCTAAAAAATAGTAAGCTTCTGTTATATTATACTTATCTTCTAGATATTTTCTGAATTTATTGTGGTCAATTTTCCAATTATTTTGGGTTGTTCCTAAATGTAGGTTCTGTCCATCAATAAAAGCTAAATTCGTTTTTTCTTTTTCCATGATATAATTTTAACATAATAAAAGTTATTTTAAATAATCCTTTAAATAAAATAAATTATTAATTAATTAAATTATCTATGGGTACTAAAAAGAAAATTGCGATTGTTACTGCTTTACTGTCTGCTTTGGGGTTGGGTGGATATACTGTGGTGAAGACTAGTAATTATGGAGGGGTTGAGGAGAATTTGCATATGGTGGTAGAGGTGATTGATGGGGATACTTTTAAGGTGGAAGGAGACGATGAATCCCCATTAGAGAAGACGGTCGTCTCTGACGACCTTTCTCAAACGGGGCAAGTTTCGGTGAGGATTTTGAATATTGCTGCTCCAGATAAGGGTGAGTGTTATTTCGAAGAGTCGAGGGATGCTTTGAAGGAGTTAATAGAAGGGAAGGAAGTTAAATTAAGAAAAGATGTTTCGGGAGTGGATAAGTTCGGGCGTTTGCTGAGACATGTATTTTTACCCTCAGGTATGGAGGATGAGGATGATTTGTTGGTTGCTCAGTATATGGTAGAGAATGGTTTTGCTAAGGCTATTCCTGTGGTTCCTGATTTTGAATATAAAAGGTATTTGGCTCAGATGGAGAATAAGGCTATTGCGGGAGAGCTTGGGGTGTGGGGAAATTGTGAAGAGTTGCCAAAATATTTTGGAGACGTAACTGATATACAGGTTGAAGATTCTGAATGTGTGATTAAAGGAAATATCTCAACTGAGAATCCGACTAAGTTTTATTTTTTGCCTAATTGTGCGCCTTACTCACAGATTAAAATAGATGCTGAAAGGGGAGAGAGGTATTTTTGTTCTGAGGAGGAAGCCGAAGAAGCGGGATTTACAAAATCTGCAACTTGTAATTCTAAATACTAGAATTACAGTTGAAGATTTTGGATTATAAATTTTAGATTTTAGATTTTAGATTATGGAAAAAGATAATTTAATACAAAAGAAAAGTTTTGATTTTGCTTTAGAAATTATTTCTTTATACAAAGAATTAAAGAATCAAAAAGAGTTTATAATTTCTAAACAAGTGTTTAGGAGTGCTACGAGTATTGGCGCTAATGTAGAAGAAGCTTTGGCAGGGCAAAGTAGGAAAGATTTTATCCATGAAATGACAATTGCTTCAAAAGAAGCAAGAGAAACTAGGTACTGGTTAAATTTATTAAAGGAAAGTGAATTAGTTGAAATTAATGTTGATGAACAGTTAAAAGAAATTAATAAAATTATAGGTATTTTAATAAAGATAGTTAAAACAAGTTCAACTTCTTAATTTGTCGGCGACTTGTGGAAATACTTATTAAAAATATATGAATATAAGAAAAAAATTAGATGAAATAATTCTTGTAGATGGTGGCGATAATTGGTGGAAACCAGAATTATTTATAAAAAACACCTTAAATATTTTACCTAAAGAAATTGAGGTTTTAGAAAATCCTCCTGAATATGATAATAATTATAATTGCTTTCTTTATGCTCTGGGATTATCGAATAATCAAGAAATAATAAAAGACAGTAAGGGTTTTATCTATGATTCATTTCTTCTAAAATTATTAGAAGAAAAAGAATTAGAGTATATTGATAATCCGCAAATAGGAGATTGGATTATATATCGTGATTTAGAAAAATATCCTGAATTAATTTCTCATATTGGGGTGATTAATGATAATAATAAAATAATTTCAAAATGGGCTTGGGGACCTTTAGTAAAACATAATATTTTTGATGTTCCACGATCCTACGGAGATGATATTTATTATATAAAATCAATTTCAGAAGATAAAGCTAAACAACTGTATTCAAAATATAAAGAGTTTAATAAAAAAAGTAACGTTAGGGTAACGTTACCCTAACGTTGGGTTTGTGTTAACATAAATGTATGAGTAATAATATAAGAAAAATTGTGAAAAATGGAGCTGGAACATATTCTATCTCTATTCCTAAAGATTTAGTGAAAGAGTTACGATTTAAAGAACGACAAAAAGTGGTGGTTAAGAAATATGGAAAGGGGATTTTGATTGAGGACTATCCAAACAAATAATTTAACAAATTATTTGTTTGGAATTATAGATTTTAGTCCGCCAGCTGGCGGATTAGATTTTAGATTCCTGGACTTGCCTGCCCCTGCGCGCCGGCAGGCGTGGGCAGGCAGGTTGCTTTGTCGAGTATTTTTCAATTTTAAAAAAATAAAAGCCCTGACCAATAAGTTTGGTCGGGGCTTTTGTTTTCGACTAGGTGGAATTTTACTTATCTAACCCCCAGTAATCGGTCAATGATTAAAGCAGCAGCCTCTTTATAAATTTTACTGACAAGCCGAAGGGTTTCATTGGGATCAGCTCCAACTTCATTGGAATCTTTTATAATATCTTCCTTAATATTATCTGGAAGAACCACAAGAATCCCATTATTCTCAGTAGCCATTCTAATGGGATCTTTGCCCTTAAGTAGTTCCTCAAAGACAGTTTCATTTTCCATGCGAATCTCCTTTAAAGTTCTTGGTTTATATCTATCTGAATAATACAATATAGACTTGATATAGTCAAACAAAAAAGATTGCTTTACTTTTTTATGATAATGTTGTACTGTTTTGAACAGTAGAAAGTTGATTTAAATTTTAAAAGAAAGGAGAAAATCATGAAAATGGATGCTGGAAACGCAATCTGTTCAATCGTCAGGGCAATGTTGCCAAGATTTACTGAAAATAAAGTTTTGCATATCTGTTTGGATATGTCTTATTTTTGTTTTCCTCATGCTGAAAAAGATGATGATTGTTCTGATGTAATTGATCGTCGGACTTATGTTCATTTTATTTTTTATCGTCCGCATAATTACACCAAGGTTTTGCTGGCTGAAAACAATTCGTGTTTTTTGCATGATGTTGAGTCGTTCGAAATGACATCGTTTCATGATGACTGTTGGAAAACTGACGGGGTTGGATCTGAATTGAATAAGATCCATTGGATGATTATTGATGAGATGGAAAAGCAGATTAATTTATTGGGAGAAAAACCCTCACGATGTTTCAGAATGGAACAGCCGAATTTTTGTCATTTCCAGACCATTGAGCTTCTTGATGGAATGGTTGATGCTCTGGTTAACTATGAAAACCGGAAAGCTAAATTACAGAAAAAAGGATTTGAACATCTTTTTCTAAGAGTTTGATTTTCTTTCCCCTGTCCGAAAAAACCGTCTGGTTTTTTCGGGCGGTTTTTTATTTATTGATGGATTGCTGGGGATACTTTTAGAGTTGAAGACTGGACTGCTTCGCAAGCTCGCAGAGACGAAGAAGGAGATGGGGAAGATGGGGAAGCTGGGTCGCGAAGACGGAAGGGATGGAAGATGATGAAAATGAAAAACCTCATTCTCCTCGCAGAGACAGAAAAGGAATGATATAATTTATTTAATTAGAATTAACAATACTCCGTAGATACGAATAAAGATGACTGGATTGCTTCGTCGTACCTCCTCGCAAAGACGGGAAGGGAGGGGTTTTAAAACAATATGAAAAAAATACTATTTTTTTACAATGAGGATTGGGAGAAGGACTATTTTGAGAAGGGGATTTCTCAAGAGGGGGAATTTGAAATTGAATTTAAAAAAGGGAGAGTGCAGGACTTTCCTGATTTTAAAGATGACGAGGCTGAAATCTTGTCTGTTTTTGTAGGGTCTAATGTGGACGCTTCTGTATATGACAGATTTCCTAACTTGAAATATGTAGCCACTCGTTCGACTGGGTATGACCATATTGATTTGGAAAAAGCTAAGAAAAGGGATATTGTGGTTTCTAATGTGCCGGCCTATGGTTCTGTGACAGTGGCTGAATTTACTTTTGCTTTGATGCTGGCTGTATCAAGAAAGATTTTTCCAGCTTATGACCAGATTCTAGAACAGGGGAATTTTGAAAAGGAAGGTTTGCGTGGTTTTGATTTGAATAAAAAAGTTCTAGGAGTGGTGGGAACAGGAAAGATCGGACAACATGTTATTCAAATTGCTAATGGTTTTGGAATGAAGGTTTTGGCCTTTGATGTTAATCGAGATGAAGAAATGGCACGAACGCAAGGTTTTGAATATGTGGATATGGACGAATTATTGGCTCAAGCCGATGTGATTACTTTGCATGTGCCTTATAACCCGCATACTCATCATTTGATTAATAAAGATTCTTTTGAGAAAATGAAAGATGGAGTGGTGATTATAAATACTTCTCGGGGTGGCGTGATTGAGACTGAATCTTTGGTGGAAGCTTTGAAAGAAGGAAAGGTGGCGAGTGCTGGGTTGGATGTTTTGGAAGCTGAGATTTATATGGGTAAGGAATTGGATTTGTTGAGAAATGAAAAGGCGAGTGAGGAAGATGTAGATACTGTTTTGAATAATCAATATTTGATTGAAAATCCGAATGTGATTATTACCCCTCATAACGCCTTTAATACTCAAGAGGCGATTGAAAGAATTTTTGATGTGACTATTGAAAACATTCAGAGTTTTGGAAAAGGAGAAATTGTGAATAAAGTAGGTTAAAATTATATAAAACAAAGTCCCAGATATAGAGGATTAGATATTTAACTATGTTTAAATCTTTCTGGGAAAAATTTTATAAATGGATTCAGATATATTTTTCTAAAATATTGTTCTTTGTTTTGATTTTGCTTTCCATTGTTGTTTTAACTTGGCAAATTCCCTTTGATTCTATTAAGGTTTTTATTCTAAAAGACCCTCTCTTAGGTGAATTTATTTTTACTTTGTTGGTTGTGGCTGAAACTCTTATTCCTCCTGTTACGATTCTACCTTTAGTACCTGTGGCTGGTGTTATTTTTGGGCCTTTTACAACTATGTTTTATACTACTTTGGGTTGGACTATTGGTTCTGTTATTGCTTTTTTAATTTCTCGCTATTTAGGAAGACCCTTTTTAAAAAAATATATTTCTTTGGAAAAAGTAGACCAATGGGAAAGTAAAATCACCAAAAAAAATGGATTCCTCTTTTTAGTTATTTTGAGAATGTTAATTCCTGTTGATATTTTGAGTTATGCTGTGGGTCTTTTTAGTGGTATTTCTTTTTGGAAATATACTTTGGCTTCTTTTCTTGGGGTGATTCCTTTTTCTTTTATTTTTTCTTACGGCTATGATATTTTTATTTTGCAGAATATAGGGGTGGTAGTTATTTCTGTTTTAGTTCTTCTGATTTTGGTTGTCAGTCTTTGGTTTTATAGGAAGATGTTTAGAGTTTAGTTTATAAGATTACTTTGATTAATTGCTTAATAATGATTGTTTTCGGTTAGAAAGTAAAAAAACAGTTCCGATGTTTTAGTCGGAGTCACGACTCTGTGATGTTGGGACTGGACTGCTTCGTCGATAAATTTTTTTAAAATAAAAATAGTGAAATTAATTGCACTATTTTTATTTTAAAAAAATTTATCTTCTCGCAGAGACGAAAAGTAAGGGTTTTTCGTTACAAAAAACAAAGAGGTTTGAACCCTTTTGTTTATTTTAATACACAGTGGTTTGATTGCTGTGTATTTGTTTGTGATATAATTTGGTTAATGAAAATAAAAAAGAAATTTAGAATCGTGACTCATAGTGGGACTTTCCATGTGGATGATGTATTTGCGGTGGCTACTTTAAAAATATTTTTAACTAAAAAATATGGAGGAATGTTTTATAAACCTCAAATTAATGTTTTGAGAACTCGGAATTTAGATTTAATAAAGGAAGATGATTATATTGTCGATTTGGCGGGGGAATATGATTTTAAAAAGTTAATATTTGATCATCATCAAATTGGAGGAGCAGGGGGAAGGGAGAATGGAATCGCTTATTCTGCTTTTGGTTTGGTATGGAAGGATTTCGGTGAAGAGATTTGTGGCTCTTGTGAAGTGGCTGAGGAGATTGATAAAAAAGTGACTCAACCTATTGATGCAATGGATAATGGAATGGATCTATATTCTGTGAATATAGAAGGGGTTAATCCATATCTTTTTTATGATGTGATTTCTACCTTTAATTTTGTTTCTCAAAGAAGAAAAAATAATGGGATTAATAAAAATTTCGCCAAGATGGTTTCTTGGGCTGAAGATATTTTGTTGATGGAAATAGAAAGAGTAGTTATTGAAGTTGGGTTTAAAAAAGAAATTGAGGAAATTTATAAAAAAACAGAAGATAAGAGATTGATTGTTTTTGAGGAAGATTATAACCCAAGGGTATGGCAAGAAGTGTTGCAAAAATACCCTGAACCTTTATTTGTAATTAAACCAGACAATCGAAATGGTGGACAGACAGGAATTTGGAAAATGAAAAATGTTAATAAAGTTTTGACTTCTTTTGAAGCTCGAAAAGATTTGCCTGAAGCTTGGGCAGGAAAGACTGGTAAAGAATTGCAAGAAATCACAGGGGTAGAGGATGCTATTTTTTGTCATACAAAGAGATTTATTGTAACTGCGGGTTCTAAAGAAGGGATATTGAAATTAGCAGAGTTGGCTTTGAAGGAATAATAGATTTTAAAAAAACTGTGGGGGTTTCGCCCCCACGGTTTTTTGTTCATACCGTTAAAAGTATGGAGTCGAAGGCTTCTGTGAGTTTTAATGGGATTGCTTATGTTTTGTTTTTTGGTATAAATAAATTAGTTGTTGTTTCATATATAAACAAAAGGAGAAAAGGAAATGGAGAAAATCGAAATTTCAGATCCACATCCTGGGAGACGAACTACTGCTGAAGTAAGAAAAGATTACCAGGAAATCTTGGAGAGACTTTTTAAACAAAAAGAAGTTTTAAATATGCAAATTTCAAAATGTTTTAAATCATCAAAAAGATACAATTATTTGAAGATTGAGTTAGATGGTATTAATGAAAAAATTTCTGATTTAAACTATATATTAAAAACTTGTTAAGGATCCTTAAAAAACAAACCAGTAATTTCTGTGAGAGTGCAGAATTGCTGGTTTTTTATTGTTTTTTTAAATAGATTAATGTATTGTGGAGAAAGGATGTTTGAGGTTTTTTGAATAAAAATTAAATAGGGGGAAAGAGAATGGAAAAGAAAAAAAACGAGGGTTTTGTTCCTGAGGTTTGGATTTATGTCGATGAAGATAAAAATAATCATAAGGTTCTTTTTACTGAAGAAGGTTTTAATTTCAGTGAAAATGAAACAAAAGATGTTTATATAAAAATTGCTGAAATCTTGATTAATACCAAATTGCCTGTTGAATGTACTTTCTTGGTCGGGTTTTATTTTGAAGATGATTTTTCTGTTGGGATTGAAAAAATAGGAGACCTTATTTTTGAAGAAGATGCTGTAGAAATTTTTCAGTTAGATCCGAATAAGGAAATTGTTAATGTTAAAAATGAGTTGATTCAGTTTTTTGCTAATTGTGCTGGTGAATTTGCATCAGAGGCAAAAGCATTGCAAAAAGAAGTTTTTGAAAAAAATAATGAATTCAGCCGTTATTTCCGTGTTGTAAGTAAATTAATCACGGGTTGAGTTTTAATCCTTTATTTGCCAGCAGTTTTACACTTAGTGTAGAATTGCTGGTTTTTTTGTTGGATTTACTTTTACTTCTATTAAGAAGTACGACTTCAGTATTGGTAAAACAAAACGAATGACTAAAGGTTATTGATATACACGTTAAGAAGTCGGACTTCAAAATTGCTGGTTTTTTTGTTTATCCCGTTAAAAGTAAGAAGTCGAAGATTTCTGTAAGTTTTAATAGGATTGTTAAAAATATGAAATTAGTGTATATTATGAATCATTAAAGGAAATAAGAATCTCCTTGTATGAAAAGGAACTTTTTAAATTCCTGGACTGCTTCGTAAACTCGCAGAGACGAACTTTTACGGAGTAAATTTTAAAATTAAAAATAATTAATAAATTAATAATTAGAAGTATTAATGTAAGTGAATTTTCTGGATTGCTTCGCTAAGGCTCGCAAAGATGACTTGTTAAAAACAAGCCGTAGGGCGAGGCAAAGCCTCGCCCTGTTTAATTCCTAAAACCTAAATACCTAATAAACTAAAATACTATGTCACGAGATTATCCATTAGAAAAAGTAAGAAATATCGGAATTATTGCACACATCGATGCAGGAAAGACTACCGTGAGTGAACGGGTGCTTTTCTATACTGGTGTTTCTCACAAAATCGGTGAAGTACACGAAGGGGCTGCTACTATGGACTGGATGGAACAAGAGCAAGAAAGAGGAATCACTATTACCTCTGCTGCAACTACTTGTTTTTGGACTCCTACCTACGAAGATACAACTGATTTAACTAAAAAATATCGTTTTAATATTATTGATACTCCTGGTCACGTAGACTTTACAGCCGAAGTGGAAAGATCTTTGAAAGTTCTAGACGGAGGAGTAGTTGTATTCGATGGTGTGGCTGGAGTGGAATCTCAATCAGAAACAGTTTGGAGACAAGCTGATAAATATAAAGTGCCGAGAGTTTGTTTCATAAATAAATTGGATAGAACAGGTGCTTCTTTTGAAAGAGCTTACCAATCTATTTTGGCTCGATTGACTAAAAATGCAATTAGAATGCAAATTCCTATTGGAGAAGAAGAAAATCACGAGGGGGCTGTGGATTTATTGAGAATGAAAGCATATTTGTTTGAAGGAAATATGGGAAATGAAGTAAAAGAAATTGAAATTCCTGAAAATCTAAAAGCTGACGCTGAAAAATTCCACGGAGAATTGATTGAAAAAATTGTAGAAAATGATGAAGCTTTAATGAATGATTATCTAGAAGGAAAAGAAATTCCTTTAGCTGATTTAAAAGCTCTATTAAGAAAATCTGTTATTGCCAACAAGGTAGTACCAGTATTTACAGGTTCAGCATTAAAAAATAAAGGGGTTCAATTAGTATTGGATGCTGTTGTTGACTATCTTCCGTCTCCTTTGGATGTTCCTCCAATGAAAGGAATTGATCCTAAAACAGAAGAAGAAATTGAAAGAAAAGCTAGTGATACAGAGCCTTTCGCTGCCTTGGCTTTCAAATTGCAAACAGACCCATTCGTAGGACAATTGACTTTCTTTAGAGTTTATTCAGGTTCTTTGCAATCAGGTACTTACGTTTACAACTCAACTACAGGAAAGAAAGAAAGACTTGGTAGAATTTTGAGAATGCATGCTAATGAAAGAGAAGAAGTTAAAGAAGTATTCGCTGGAGAAATTGCAGCTGCTGTAGGATTGAAAGAAACAAGAACATCTGACACTTTGTGTGATGAAGAACACCCTATTATTTTAGAAAAGATTGAATTCATGAAGCCTGTGGTTTCTGTTCGAATTGAACCTAAGACAAAAGCTGACCAAGAAAAAATGGGAATTGCTTTGAAAAAACTTTCTGATGAAGACCCTACTTTTACTATTACGTCTGATGAAGAAACTGCAGAAACTATTATTTCTGGAATGGGAGAATTACACTTGGAAATCTTGGTAGATAGAATGAAAAGAGAATTTAATGTTGATGCTAATATTGGAACACCTCAAGTAGCTTATCGAGAAACTATTCAGACACCAGCTGAGGCTGAGCATAAATATGCTAAACAGTCTGGAGGTAAAGGACAATACGGTCATGTTAAAATTAAAATTAAACCTTTGGAAGCTATTGATGAGGATGCAAAAGTAGCTAAGAATGTTAAAAGAGAAGAAGGCTTTGAATTCATAAATAGTATTAAAGGAGGAGTTATTCCACAAGAATTTATTCCTGCTGTTGAAAAAGGAGTTAGAGAAGGAATGAGTAGAGGAATCGTAGCTGGTTATAAAATGGTGGATGTTTCTATTGAACTATATGACGGTTCATTCCATGATGTGGACTCATCAGAAATCGCCTTCAAAATCGCCGCTTCAAAGGCTTTCCAAGAAGCAGCGAGAAAAGCTAACCCTGTTCTATTGGAACCAGTTATGAAAGTTGAAATTGTTATTCCAGAAAAATTCATGGGAGACATCACTGGAAATATAAGTTCTAAGAGAGGTCAAATTGAAGGAATGGAAGAAAGAGGTGATATGCGAGTGGTGAATGCCAAAGTGCCTTTGTCAGAAATGTTTGGTTATACAACTACTTTGAGATCTATGACAGAAGGACGAGGAACTTCTTCAATGGAATTTGATCACTATGCTGTAGTGCCTCCAAATGTGGCTAAGGAGATTGTGGATAAGAGAAGTTAAACGAGTCGAAAGTCAAAAGTCCGTAAAGTCTATAAAGTCAAAACAAAAAAGACGATTTGCTAAAGCAAATCGTCTTTTTTGTTTGGTTAAATCATTACACTAAAAACGTGGTCGTGTTTTTAGTGTAGTGAGTTTTTATCATTTTTTGGATTTTAATTGGGGCTTGGAGCGCTAAGTGATTTTTTGTTGATTCCTTTATTTAGTCGGTAACTCACACGAAAGTGTAGAGTTGGCGGCTGTTTTTTTATTTTTTAGGTTGTATAATTAAAGCTAGATGTTTTTGATGAATTTTTACAAAGAGGTAAATAAAATGAATTTTGATAGAGAAAAATTTTCTCCAATTGTAAGTATGGAAGGACCATTTACAAACGGGGATAAGGAACTGCAAGAAAAAGTATCTGGAATTTTAAAAAGAATGTCTTTTGAGATTCCTCTTCGTGTTCATGTTGGGATTCCTCGGGATATTTTGAGTGTCAGATTTATTAAAGATGAAAAAATTATAGCCTCTTTTTGTCTGGGTTCTCCATTGTTGCTCATAAATTTTTCTGAAGAAACTTTGAAAAAAAATATTATAGCTGAGATTAAAGAAATAAAAACAAAAGGGGTAGAAATTTGGAAAAGTTAATCGTGGACAGAAAACCGGTAATTTTGTGAAAACAAAATTACCGGTTGTTTTTATTGATTTTTGCTAAAGCTTGGAGTATATTAAAAATAGATGTTGGGGATTGATAATAATTTTAATGGATGGTGAGGAAATAGATGAGAGTAAAAAGTGTTACCCCGGTGTTTATATAGGAAAAAATGTGGAAAAAAGAATTTATTGGAATAAAGTCCCTGTTAAATCTAATTATGTTTTGGTGGCTAAAGCAATTTCAGAGGTTGAACTTGATTACCCTGTTACTGTTTTAGTTGGTTTTGATAATAATGAATTTTTGATAGAGATATTGGTAATAGCTGGTATTTCTGTAAGAAAGAAAATTTGTCTTTTTTCTACTGATGTTGAAGATCGTTCTGATCCGAAGCAAGCTGTTTTTGAAGACATTAAGAAAGAATTTATTTCAAGGTTAAATGATTTTATTAAAAGTCATATTGATTATCTTGTGAAACTTGAAATAGATCTCTTTGAACGACAAGAATCCCTATCAAGAAAACTTGAAATATTTCGTTTTTTGATATAAATATTTCTGATGCCAGCAATTCGCATGAAAATGTGGATTGCTGGTTTTTTATTTGTGATATAATGATGAGTATTAAAAGATAATCATCAAGTCAAAAGTTAAAAGTCAATAAAGTTCATAAAGTTAGAAAATCATAAAGCGATTTTTGTAAAAAAACTTTTGACTTTCGACATTATAGACTTTCGACTAATATTTATGGAAAGAGAAATGCATAAAGGGGATTGGAAATGTTGTGGTTGTGGAAAAGCAATTACAGAATTACCTTTTCAACCAAAGATAACTAATAACTTAACTTGTCGAGATTGTTATGCTTCAGGGAAAGTAGCTCCTAAACAAAATGGAGGAGGAGAAAGGAAAATGTTTGAAGGGGACTGGAAATGTAGTCAATGTGGAAATTCAATTACAAAGTTGCCTTTTGAACCGAAAGGAAACGCGAATTTGACTTGTATTGATTGTTATAAAAAATCAAGAGCTTAATTTAATTAGAGTTTAATTTTGAATTAAGGTTTCTGGATTGCTTCCCCAGCACTTTGTTATGACTATATAAATAAAGTTTACAAAAACTTAATAGTATTTTACGAAATAAAAGTAAGTAATTTAATTCAAAGTGCTGGGTCGCAAAGACGAAATACTCGCAAACCTGGTGTCAGGTTGTTCCTTTGAGAAATTTCAAAAATAAAAATAGTCCAATCGATTGGACTATTTTTATTTTTGAAATTTATTTCTTCACAGAGATGGATTTTGATTTCATTTTATATTTATTAACAGTTTTTTGTTTCTGTTTTGTATGTATTCATATATAATTTGAATATATGAATACGAAAAAAATTGTTTATGTTTCTTTTTGGGTTTTCCTTGGGCTTATAGTTAATTTTATTTTTCATGGTTTTTTGGAAATGTCTGAAATTAAATATGCCTTTACTCAAGAATTGATTCCTTATAATATTAAGTTCTTGGGCATAGGTGGATACTGTGCCTTACCTATTGGAGCTCAGTTGGTTATATTATTAATTGGAGTTTTTGGTGGGCTTTGGGCTGGTTTGTATTTTTGGGATAAGCTTTATACAAAATCTGGAAAATTGAAGAAGAAAAGAAAATAATTTAAGTTTAATTTAGAGGTCGGACCCTGCCTGCCGGCAGGCAGGCTCAGCAACAATAGTATTATATCGAACTACTAAAGATCACAGTTTTGCTAATTAAGAAGTACGACCTCATTATAAGATAGATAGTGTTGATTTTTTATTTTATTTAGGTATTCTAATAAAAGGTGTTTTTTAATAAACTTTTGATAAAGAAAAGGAGTCTAAGATGGTATTTATTATAGGAATACTTATTTTATGTATGGTTGGCTTTATAATTTTTGCTTTATTTTTCATTTATCAAGCTTTTCCAGTATTTATTGAATTTTTTTCAATGATAAAGAAAAATAATGATAGGTTAAAAAAGATTGGGGTAGAAAATAATACCCATTTCAATCACAAAAATGAATTTCCTCCAATTGATAATAGAAAACCAATAAATTCGGATGGTTCGAAAGTATCTAAAAGGGAATTATTTTTTGATAAGATAGAACCATATTTATTTTGTTTTGCAAGATGTTGTGGGCTTTTTCTCAGATTCTTTTTTCGATTCAATATGAGTCCGAGAACTCTATGTCTTTTGGATTCATTAAGTTTTAAATTGATGAAATATCAAAAAGTTCTTTTTCAATCTTTTCTTGTTTCTCTTGTCTCTGGTATTGGAGGTGTGTGTTGGTTTTATCCAGATGTGAATGTGAAGATTGTGATGGCTGTCCCAATGATTCTTTTTTTATTATTGGTATTAGAAATCCCTTTTTTATTATGGAATTCAATGGTAAATCATTGATTTTTGAGAAATTATTTAAATACTGGTAATTTTATGTGGAGGCATAGAATTACCGGTTTTTTGTTGTTTAATACTGAATCGTGGGCTCAATAGAGCCCACGATTGATGATTTCTAGATTGTTTTTGTAAAGTAATTATTATTTCTGGACTGCCGCGTCATTCCGCTACGCCTGCCTGCCCACGCCTGCCGGCGCGCAGGGGCAGGCAGGGGCGGGCAGGCAGTCGTACCTCCTCGCGAAGAAGATTAGTTTTTGTTAATTGTAAAGGATTCTGAGGAGTAAAAAACAATTATTCTTAATTCTTAAATCTTAATTCTTAAATCTTTTTTATTGACTATTCGTTAAAATCTGATAGTATATGAGAGTAACTTATACATTTAAGTACGCAGTATTTATATTGCTATTAAAAATTATTAATTAATAGAAAAGTCCATAAAGTTTATAAAGTCCATAAAGTCAAAAGTATAAAAATTGCGAAGCAATTTTTAAAAAAAGACTTTCGACTTTCGACTTTAATGACTTTCGACTAAATAACATTATGGCAGCAGAAGAATTTAAAAGAGACAAGCCGCATGTAAACGTAGGAACAATTGGTCACGTTGACCACGGAAAGACTACTCTTACTGCAGCAATTTTACATGCACTTAACTTGAACGGAAACAAAGTTAAAATGCAAAAAGTGGACGAAATTGACAACGCCCCTGAAGAAAAAGAAAGAGGAATTACTATTGCTCTTTCACATGGTGAATATGAAACTAATGCAAGACACTACGCTCACGTAGATGCTCCTGGTCACGCCGACTATATTAAAAACATGATCACAGGTGCCGCTCAAATGGATGGTGCTATTTTGGTTGTGGCTGCAACTGACGGTGTTATGCCTCAAACAAGAGAACATATTCTTTTGGCTCTACAAGTTGGAGTTCCAAAGATTATTGTATTCTTGAATAAGTGTGACATGGTTGATGATGCAGAAATGATTGACTTGGTTGAAGAAGAAGTAAGAGAACTATTAACTAAATATGAATTCGATGGAGAAAATGCTCCTGTTGTAAGAGGTTCAGCTTTGAAAGCTCTTGAAGCAACAACAGTAGAAGACCCACAAGTTCAAAATATTCTTCAATTAACAAAAGCTCTCGACGAATATATTCCTGAACCAGTAAGAGATACAGATAAACCTTTCTTAATGCCTATTGAAGATGTTTTCTCAATTGAAGGAAGAGGAACTGTAGTAACAGGAAAAATCGACAGAGGAATTATTAAAGTAGGAGAAGAAGTTGAAATTGTTGGATTAAAACCTACTTCAAAAACAACCGTAACTGGAATTGAAATGTTTAATAAATCTCTATCAGAAGGAATGGCTGGGGATAATGCCGGAGTTCTATTGAGAGGAATTAAAAAAGAAGATATTCATAGAGGTCAAGTTTTGGCTAAACCAGGATCAGTGGTACCTCATACAGAATTTGAAGCTGAAGTATATATCTTGAAGAAAGAAGAAGGAGGAAGACACACACCTTTCTTTACAGGTTATAAACCTCAATTCTACATTAGAACAACTGACGTAACTGGAGATGTTACATTAGCTGAAGGAGTAGAAATGGTAATGCCCGGAGATACAGCTACATTTAAAGTTAAACTTCAATCACCAATCGCTTTGGAAGAACAACAAAGATTTGCGATTCGTGAAGGAGGAAGAACTGTAGGAGCCGGAGCAGTAACAAAGATTGTTGCTTAAATAGCTACTAGCTAAATAGGAAAAAATCGCTAAGCGATTTTTTCCTACAAGCTATTAGTTATAATAAGTTATTAATAGTTATCCCTAATTAATTTAGGATAAATAAAAATTATGGTTGTAAAAGAAAAAGAGACTGTTCAAGAAACAGCTAAAAAAGAGGTAAAGAAGACAACAACTGATAAAAAAGTTGCGTCCATTAATAAATTAAGAATCAAAGTAACTGCCTATGAGCATAAGGTTCTTGATACATCTGTAAAACAGATAATGGATACTGCTTTTAAGTTCGATGCTCAAGTGCTCGGACCAGTTCCTTTACCTACATCCATAAAAAAATACACAGTGAACCGATCAACTTTTATTTTTAAAGATGCTCGTGAACAATTCGAAATGAGAGTGCACAAAAGATTGATTGACATCATTAGTCCTTCACAAAAGGTAATTGAAGCTTTAACTAACTTGAATTTACCATCAGGAGTGGATATTGATGTTAAGTTAATGTAATTTAGAACTTTAAAATTAGCATATTTCATAAAGAACCTGTTCGCTGTAATTTTTTATGGTAATAGGTATTTATGAATCTGGAATTTACCCAGCACTTTGTATTTGTATTTTTATTTTAAAAAATAGATGCTTACAAATAGAATTCAAAGTGCTGGGTAAATTCTTGCAAAAAAGACAAATAAAGCATATAATCCGAGCATTAACTTAATAATTTAGAAGTCCAATATTAATATATAGCCTGCCTGCCGGCATAGGCAGGTTCATAGTAGCTGAAAATTACTGTGTATGATGTAGTGATTAGATAAGTTATCTGATTTACTACCCCTCGTAAAAAATAACATGAAATTCATATTAGCAACAAAAGAAAAAATGACTCAGGTCTTCGACCAAAACGGAATGGTTCAATCTGTAACTGTTCTACAAGCAGGTCCTGTAGTCATAACTCAAATTAAAGATACTGATAAAGATGGCT
The DNA here is from genome assembly GCA_018817595.1 of Patescibacteria group bacterium. GTDB lineage: Bacteria > Patescibacteriota > Minisyncoccia > Phycocordibacterales > UBA12079 > JAHITU01. Next base: position 9,316 of record JAHITU010000005.1, on the reverse strand, counting down.
ATGCTGCTATACAAGTTGGTTTCGGAGTAAAAAATGAAAAGAACATAAATAAAGCCCAAAAAGGTCAATTCAAGGATTTGGGTAATTTTAGATTTTTAAAAGAATTTATAGTAAAGAACACAGAGGGATATACTGTTGGAGATGAAATAGATATTTCAGTTTTTGAAGAAGGAGACAAAGTTAATGTAAGCTCAATTTCTAAAGGTAAGGGTTTCCAAGGAGTTGTTAAAAGACATAACTTTGCAGGAGGTTTTAGAACTCATGGACAAAAACACCAAGAAAGAAAACCCGGATCAATTGGAGCAACTGGACCACAAAGAGTATTTAAAGGATTAAAGATGGCAGGAAGAATGGGATCAGATAGAGTAACTACTAAGAATTTAAAAGTTATTCAAATAGACAAAGTGTCAAATCAATTGTTAGTTAAAGGAGCCGTGGCTGGTAGAAAAGGGTCATTGGTTGAAGTAATTCTAAATTAAATATTATGGAAACTAAAATTTACGATCAAAAAGGGAAAGAAACAGGAAAGGTTACATTACCAGAATCTGTTTTTGGTGTGCCTATGAACGAAGACTTGGTTCACCAAGTTGTTGTTTCAATGGCTTCTAATATGAGAAATCCTATTGCTCATACAAAAGATAGATCAGAAGTAAGTGGAGGAGGTAAAAAACCTTGGAGACAAAAAGGAACTGGTAGAGCACGTCACGGATCAAGTCGATCTCCGATTTGGAGAGGTGGTGGAATTACTTTTGGACCTACAAAAGATAAGAATTACGAAAAGAAAATTAACAGAAAGATGAGAATCAAAGCTCTTTATGTTGTTTTGTCTGAAAAGTTTAGAGACGGAGAAATTCTTTTCGTTGATGACATTATAGTTAAAGACGCTAAAACAAGTGAAGCTAAAAATATTTTAGCAGGATTGTCTAAAATCAAAGGTTATGAAATGATTCTAGATAAAAAGAAAAATTCTGCTTACATGGCTTTGACAGGAAGAAATATAGATACAGAAAGAGGTTTCAAAAACTTTGGAAATATTTTGATAAATGAAGTAAGAAACCTTAATCCTTTAGAGGTTTTGAGATATAAATTTCTTGTGATTACTCAACCTAAAGAATCGCTAGAAATTTTGGAATCTAAAATGACAGCTAAGGTGAATCCGTCAGCTGACGGAAAGAAAGTGGTTAAAAAGGTTACCAAAAAAGTTGTAAAAGAAGAAGCGGTTGAAACAAAAACTAAAAAACCAGCAGTTAAAAAAGTAACTAAATAATTAATATGGAAAAAGAAACACAAAATAATAACTTCAATATTGAAAGAATTTTGGTAAGACCTCGAGTTACTGAAAAAGCAACGATTAGTGCAGAAGATAATGTCTATGTTTTTGATGTCGCTATTGATTCAAATAAGATTCAAATTAAAGAAGCGATAAAACATTTATATAATGTTGAGCCTGTGAAAGTTAATATTGTTTCTATTCCTGCTAAAAAGATTGTTTACAGAGGTAAAAAAGGAGTAAAAGCTAGAGGTAAGAAAGCTTATGTTTATTTGAAAGAAGGAGATAAAATAAGCATCGCCTAGATTAATAATAAATATAGTTCGCAATAGCTGAAAATTATTGCTTAGAATTATGAAAAGATATAAACCAACAACACAATCAAGAAGAAATATGACCGGTATTAATTACCGTGAATTTTTGACAACCGACAAACCTCATAAAAAATTGACTAAAGGTAGAAATGCTAGAGCTGGTAGAAATGCCTTCGGTAGAATTACTACTCGTCATAAGGGAGGTGGACACAAAAGACTTTATCGTTTAGTGGACTTTAAATATGATAAAAAAGATATTCCAGCTAAAGTAGAAACTATTGAATATGACCCTAACCGATCAGGATTCATTGCTTTGGTTTGTTATAACGATGGAGAAAGAAGATATGTTCTTGTTCCTAGAAAAACTAAGGTGGGAGATAAGTTCATAGTATCAGATAAAGCAGATGTAAAATTAGGAAATAGATTACCTCTTGCAAAAATTCCAGTAGGTACTTTTGTTTTCAATGTAGAATTAAAACCAGAGGGAGGTGCTAAAGTGGCCCGTTCAGCTGGAAACTATGTTGAAGTTGTAGCTCAAGATGGAAATATGGTTCACTTGAAAATGCCTTCATCAGAAGTGAGAAAAGTATCAGGAACTTGTTGGGCGTCAGTAGGGGATGTATCTAATGATGAACACAAATTGGTTAAAATTGGTAAAGCTGGTCGTGCTCGATGGATGGGAAGAAGACCTACAGTTAGAGGTATGGCGATGAACGCCGTAGACCACCCAATGGGAGGAGGAGAAGCTCGTGGACGAGGTAGAAGAAAACACAAGAAGACAAAACAAGGTAAGATTGTGGATCCAGGAGTAAGAACAAGAACTCCAAAGAAATATTCAAATCAAATGATCGTTAGAAGAAGAAAAACTATACGACAAAAATAGTCCCAAACAAAAAACAGCTCGCTCGAGTTGTTTTTTGTTTGGAACCTGCCTACCCCTGCGCGCCGGCAAGCGTGGGCAGGCGTGGTCAGGCAGGTTATAAATTATAGATTTTAGATTTTAAATTGATTAATTGTGGGCTCTGTTGAGCTTACGATTGGGATATTTACATTGTGTTTTTTTGAATAAATGATAAGATACTTTTAATTCTCCTGATTGGAGATATTTTATAAAGTCATTGTGTGAGTGGGGAACTTAGTAGCGACGAGCGAACGGTTAGTGGGCAAAGAAGTTAGATTGCCACAGAAAGAAGCTCACACAATGGCTTTTTTTGTTGATTTTTTATTTTAAATAGGTATTATTGGTTTAGGGTTTTGTTATAATTTTTTGAATTTTAATAAGGAGCTTAAAATGGATGCAAAAAAATACCCAGTTATTGTTCGAATATTTTGGGGAAAATCAAGACCAGAGCTTTTTTCTAAATTGAATGCTACTTGTCCTGATGAGAGAGACTCAAAGATTGCTTATAAAATAGCGGTAGCTATTCAGGACGTTAATTTTGATGTTCCTATAGAAATCGCCTTATTAACTCAGTCTTCCAGTTCTCCAAATTGTATTGAAGTTCTTTGTGTTGATGGAATCATTATTTCAAATATACACACTCCTGTAAATTTTGTTTTTTCAGATATTGATAAAATTTTGAAAATGAAATCAAAAGAAATTCAGAATGCTTTTACTAAAGAATTTTCAAATTTCTGCAAAAAGTTGAGTTATATTCTTTGTGACGAAAGGGATATTGTTCGTCAAAAGGACACTGACTTGACGTCAAAAATTGATGCACTTGAGGATTTTTCTAATCAAAATTAAATTTACCTTTTATACAAACCGTAGAAAACCGTAGAAGTGGTTTATCTGCGGTTTTCTTTTTTGTTTTTGTAATGGTAAAGTTTAATCTATCATAACTAGCTAATTTTCTAAAAAGCTAGTAAGCTAAAAATATGCCGGAATTACCAGAGGTACAAACAGTTGTAAGTGATTTAGAGAAAAAGGTAGTTGAAAAAACTATTGGTGATTTTGGTAGTGAATGGAGGAAAGCGGTAAGACCAAGTTTTGTTGAGTTTAGGAAAGGGGTGATTGGTAAAAAGATTGTTGGCTCTCGTCGAATTGGTAAACATATTGTTTTGAGTTTATCGTCTGGAGATTCTATTGTGATTCATTTGAAAATGACAGGGCATTTGTTGTTTAAAAATAAAGAAATTCGTAGTTGGAGTACTAAGTTGTTTGAGGAGAGGGTGAATGGGTATGTGAGGCATTGGTTTGTGTTTAAAGATGGTTGTCGGTTGGAGTTTTCTGATATGCGGAAATTTGCTTGGGTGGCTTTGGTTAAGTCTGATAAAGTTTGTGATATGAAAGAGATTGTTTGCTTGGGTATTGATGCCTTGGATTCTAAATTAACTTTTAAGGTGTTTAATGATTTGTTAAATAAAAAACCTAAATCTAAAATTGGGATTTTGTTACTGGATCAACATTGGGTGGCTGGGATTGGAAATATTTATCGTTCGGAGATTTTGTTTGATGCTGGGGTGCGTCCGGAAAGATTAGTGGGGGATTTAGGGTTGGGTGAAAGAAAAAAGATATATTCTGCAATGCGAATGATTTTGCGAAAGGCGGTAAAGTTGCGAGGGACTTCCGATATGGATTATCGTGACACTGATGGGAAGAAGGGGTCTTTTCAAAACTTTTTGAAAGTGTATCGTCGCACTGGAGAAAAATGTGTTGGCTGTGAGGGTAAGGTGAAGACTTTTAAAATGGGGCAGAGGTCTGTATTTTATTGTGATAAATGTCAGAAATAAATTATAAATAATTTTATAATAAAACAACCAAAATTATACCGTCTTTGCTTTGTAGTATGGTTTTTGTTGTTTTATTTTATTTATATATATACTATCAAACTCGAGAATGATAGCATATACGTGATATAATTAAGGGTAGAGAAATTGTTTTAATAATAGGAGATTGTTTTATTAATAATAATTAATAAAACATATTAAAATGAAAAATAAAAATATTAATAAAATACTAATAAAAATATTAAAATGAAAAATAAAAATATTAATAAAAATATTAATAAAAAAACCTTTAGGCAGTTGGAGAGGATCATAAAGGGAGGGGCTAATCATAGGCGTTTGGGAATTATGGAGTTACTAAAAAAAGAGCCAGAATTGTCGGTTATTGAAATTGCAAAAGAATTGAAGGTGAATGCCAAAACTATAGCCATGCATACTAGAAGATTGGCTATCTCAGGTTTGATTCTGAAAAGAAATGATTTTCGATTTGTGCGTCATAAATTAACTAAAAATGGGGAATTAATGCTTTCATTTTCGAGAATGCTGGAATAAAGTAATTAGTGAGTTTTTATAGCTGGGAAATTAATGCTATCAAACTCGAGAATGATAGCATTAGATAATTGTGAGTTTTTTTATGATATAATTGGGTTAATAAAAGTGAAAAAGAAGATAATTGAACCATATAGACATATTTTTGAGATTTTTGAGTCTGGGTTAGTTGGTATTTTTGTATCAGTAAGATGTAAAGCTAAAGGACAGGATGATTTGGATAATGATGAGGATTTGAGAGTTGAGATAAATGGTTTGAGTTTTAGAGAGAATTCTCCTAAGAAAAATATTCAACGATTTAATATAGCACCGGCTTTTAATGGTTCTAAATTAAGGGGTTTAAAAAAGAAAATTATTTTTTTAACTGTTTTAAAGAAAGGGGAAAACGTTATTGATTTAATTCCTCAAGAAAGTGCTTTTGTTGAGAGTATCGAGATAAAAGAATTTTCAAATAATCAAAATTTAAACTTATTAATTAATGAAAAAGCGGAAGATGGTGATAGGAGACCTTGGATTACTTTGGTTTTAGTGGATTTACCATTAAAAACTTTAGGGGTTGATTTAATAACTAGATGGCATTATAGAGATGGTGATGATGTGAAGTTAATTATAGATGGAGATATTCAAAAAAATAAATTTTCTATTTTCAATAAAAATTGGTTATGGGCTAGTTCTGTTTTTAAAAAAATATTAAAAAAAGAAGAACACTCTAAAATAATAACTACAAAATTATCACAAGGGATTCATTATATTGAATTTTGGGCAGATAAGACTCCTGTTCTTTATAATTTAAAGTTAGATATTAGACATTCGGAAACTATAGCTGAAGAAAAAGCTTCTAATATAATTAAAAAATATTCAAATCAAATTAAATTATCTGCACAAGAGTTGAGTGTAGATCCTGTTGTAGTTGGAGCTGTGATATATCAAGAGCAATCTACCAATGTTAATTTTGTTGATACTCTTTCTGATTATGTTGGGGGTTTATTGTCTTTGAATACTTCTATTGGAATTGGTCAGGTAAGGGTTAAGACTGCAGAGGGTTTAGAGAAACATTATTCGGAATTGAATTTTATTGATAAAGATGATTCTTTTATTGATTCTAATATGGCAAGAGTTGAGAAACTAAAAGATCCTTTTTTGAATATAAAATATGTGGTAGCTAAGATTCATTTTTCTTTGGAAAGATGGAGGGAGGCAGGATTTGATTTGAGTAATAAACCTGAAATATTAGGAACTTTATATAATATTGAAGATGTTGATGATCCAATAAAACCACATATTGATTCAAAAGCTAATGAATTTGGGAAAGGTGTGGGTAAAATTATGAGAAAGTTAAAGGTTTGTTAGAATTATGATTATCAAGAGTAAATTTTCAATAATAATTTTGTTTTTTCTTATTCTAGGATTGATAGGTGTTTTAGGTTTGGTAATTGGAATTTATAATTTTACCGATGTTGATGAGAGACAAAAAGTGGATGCTATTGTGGTGATGGGGGCTAGTCAATGGAATGGGGTGCCAAGTCCTATTTTTGAAAATAGATTAGAGCATGCTTATGAGTTGTATAATCAGGGGTTGGCGAAATATTTTATTTTGACAGGAGGGGTGGGGGAAAAAGCGATATTTTCAGAATCTCAGATTGGTAGGGATTATTTGGTTGACAAAGGGATTGCCAGTGAAGATATTTTTATAGAGGAAAATAGTAGAACTTCTCTTCAAAGTTTGGTTGAGGTAAGGAGAATTTTGAGTGATAATAATTTTGAAAATATAATTATAGTAAGTGATGGTTTTCATATGAAGCGTTTAATGAAGATGACTTCTGATATGGATTTAAATGCATATTTTTCGGCTGTGTCTAAAAATTCAATAGGTAGATTGTCGGAGATAAAATATGTATTTAGAGAGGTTGTTGTTTATATAATTTATTTGTTTATGGATATTTGACCTTCTTTGTTATGAGTTAGTCAAAGGTGGAGGATTAAGGCTATCAAACTCGAGAATGATAGCATTAGATAATTGTGGGTTTTTATGGACAAGTATGTTGTTTTATTGTATTATCTTAGTTAGGGGAAGTTAATTTTAATATAAATTTGGCTGAATATATAGGTAGTAAAAGGAAGTTAATTTTAATATTAATTTTGGAGGTTAAGATGGCTGAGAATCAAAAGACAAAAATGACTTTGTGGGAAGTTTTGGAAAAAAAATGCAGAGAAGCTTTTCCGACACTTCGAGAATTTTTGGAAAAAGAACTGGGTGTGAAAACCCATCTTTATGGTCCGAGAGAAGATCGGAATGACGGTGATTTTTATTTTTACGGTTATGAAGGGATTACCAAAGAGGCTGTCATGAAGACTGCTTATGAGTACTACTCTGAGGTTTTGGGTGAGGAGCCTCAAAAAGCGAGGGTACTCACAGACTTGTTGGTTCTTCGTGTGAAAGAATCAAGGCTGGTGGTTGTCGGCCCCTTGTATTCAACTTGGCCCGAAGAATTTAAAATCAAAACGGACGATGTTTTTGAAAAGGTTGCCTAATGGATATTGAAATCGAGCTGTAAAGCCGGTAGTTGAGAGACTGCCGGCTTTTTTGTTTGATTTTTTGGAAGGAAAATGTATTATTAAAATAGATGTATTTTTTTTCAATTTAATTTGAGGAGACTATAATGTTAAAGTTATCAAGTTTTTTTGTTGTTATTTTTTGTTGTTTGGTTTTACTTAATACTGTAGAGCCTTACGGAGAGAAATCAGAAGATTGGAAAGAAGTTTTTTGGATAAAAAATTCTTTTCAATTAGTAGAAGTTGAAAAAGATTTCTTTGTTAAACTTCCACAGTATAATTTTGCTTCTAAATTAGAAGATGTTCTTAAAATTCGTTATAATAAAAAATGGCCACAATGGTTCATTTTGAATGAAGTTAAGAAAGGATGTTCAGAAGTTAATTCTATTCGTGATCCAATTTACGGAAGGTCATATTTAACGGAATTTCAGAAGAGAAGACTTAAATATGCTGAAATGCGATTACCTGAAATTATAGGATTATTGATTTAAGGTTCATTATAGGAAAAATGAATTATAACCTACCAAAAGTGATGTTGACACTTTTGGTAGGTTTTTTATTTCTTGTTTTTTGGGTAACGTTGATGTATTCTGAAATTAGGAAGTTTTTTTAAAATTATATTATGAGGTGAGAGAATGGAAGAAAAGAAAGGTTTTTTTGAAGCTGTGGTTGTTTTTTAAATACTGGGAAGGAGATTATGTTGATGCTGAAGACAGCTAAGATTGGTAAGGGTTGTCTTAATGGTCCTGGGGGAGGGATTAAAAAAGGGGAAACTGAAAAGTCTGCGGCGATGAGAGAACTTTCGGAAGAATCGGGAGTGGTTACTTTTCTTGAATATTTGAAAAAAGTGGCTGTTGTGGATTTTCATAATTTAATGGAAAATGGAGATGATTTTGTTTGCCGTGTTCATTATTTCTTTTGTCGGAAATGGTTTGGTGTTCCTGAATCTCGTCCTGAGGAGAATATGATAAATCCGACTTGGTTTTCTCATTGGGCTGTTCCGTATAAGTTAATGATGCCAGCTGATGGGGATTTTGTACCTTTGCTTTTAAAAGAAGAAAATACTGATTGTGTGTTGGAAGCCTCGGCTTACATGGGTTGTAATCAAACCATTAAATTGAAACCAACAGAAATGAGGTGGGTGTTGAGGTCTGATTGAAATGCTTTGTGTCAGGACCGATTCCTTGTTAAGGAATCGGTCTTTTTTATTATTTAATTGGTTTTTTATTAGATGTGGGATTTGTTGACTTTTATTATTATATAAGTATTCTATGAATAGAGGTTTTTCTTTTAATTTTTAAAAGTGAGGTGAATTATGTACCCAATAAAGATATTATTCAAAAGTGGAGAATATATGGGTCGGTGTGTTTTGTATAACGCAAAAACGATTGATCCTGATGAGGGGTTTGTTAGGAAAGATTTTGAGATCCTTAAAAAGATAATTTCAGTTTTGGAAAATCTTTCTTTTGAAATCCGGATTACTTTGACTTTGGGTTTGGATGAAGACCTATTGAAAGTCGAGATTTCAGTATTGGGTGAGATTGTTTTGTCTGATGGAAAAGGGATAGGTGAATTTTTTGTTCATTTGTTTGGGGGTTCACGGGATTCGTTTAGTGGTGCCTCTGATAAAGAAATTAGGGATAATTTTTTAGAAGGGTTTGCTAAGCTTTCTCTGGAAAGATTCCCAACTTTCGTTAATTTGAAAGTGAGTTATTGAGGTTGAAAGGTTGGTTTCCTAATACAGGAAACCAACCTTTTTAAATTTAATCTCATAAACCACCGGCTTCAGCCGGTGTGTGCGTTTGAAGCGTAGCGTTTAGTAAACCTAATAAAGTAAAATTACCTTGGTCGATATATATTATCAACTAAGGTAATTTTAGCTATGGCAAATTCAAGAATTTAC
>JAHITU010000004.1 GCA_018817595.1 Patescibacteria group bacterium | reverse complement strand
TTCTTTATTACTGACTGCTTTTCACAAAAAAAGCATTTTTTTAATCATTTTATATATTCATTTATATTAACTGACTATATTATGGCTCAACAACAACGAGATTGCCAGTTTTCAGGCACCCATTTTTGATATTAAGTCAAATATTTAAGCTTTTAATTAATAACCATTTTAAATAATATTAAAACTAACTATTAATTACTAGTTAGTTTATCATTTTCAGCCTGATTAATTTACTATTAAGCCTTTTTTTATAAACCCTACAATTCCAGAATCAATTTTTCTAAAGATAAATCAAAATCACATAATCCCCTTCTGGCATTATGATAAATTCCAACCAAGTCAGAACTTATTTTAACTAATTCCTGTTCTGAATATTTCTTTAAAAATAATTTAGCTTTATTAAATACAAAAGGTTTTAAACCGGCTTCATCTGCATTTTTTGAATTTAAAGACTGAAACATTACTTTCAGTTGCCAAAATAAAATACCACTTACCTCTTCAGTTGGTATATTTCGCACTTTTGTTTTTTGATACAAAACCCATAAATCTTTCTTATTTCTATTCCCAAAACAAGTAGCCACATCAAAAATATTAAAATCATTTATATTAAAGTCCCCATTTCTTGTAGTAAAAGACCTTCCGGTTGATTCATTTTTTAAAATAAATTCTTGAATTTTATCTGCATTTTTTTCAATCTTTTTTAAAACAGGTTTATTTATCTTATCTTCTAGAACAATAAAAATATGATCTGATTTTTTAAAATCTTCTAGTTTACCTTCTAAAAATTTAGAATAATCTTTGTTTTCAAATAAAGAATCCAACTGCACTATATATTTTTGTTCAAATAAACCTTGGCTATATAATAATTCATCAATTTTCCCTTCATTAAAATTATCACTATCCAGTTTAAAAAAAGAGGCATTGGGTTTTTTAACAAAAAGTAAATCCAAAAGGGATTTTAATTTCCCTCTCGCTTTTTGAGTATCATTTCCGTGGATTAGATATAACATATGCAATTAGTATAAAGTCAAAAGCCCCTAAAGTCCATAAAGTAGAAAAAAGAAAAACCATTCAGAGAGTGAATAGTTTTTCTATCCTATCTGAATGGTTTTTGAAAGAAGTTAGCTCCTTCTGTTCTGTTTGGCACAACACAACAGAAAAAGATTGTTTATGGTTATTTTTTCTTCAAAAAAATCATAAAAATATTCAATGCTCTGTCCAAAAAGAGGACTTTTTGGGTTTCTGAAGAGGAAGTTATTGACAGGAGCACTGGAATTTCCTGCGCAAGCTTTTTGGATTTTATTGAGCAACTCAAGTTGCTCAATATTCAACTCCACACCCATTTCCTCTAGATGAAATGCTGTAAAATCAGCATCCCAATCTTCAAAAAAACATAGGTCCCCACTTTCTTCTGTAAGAAAGAATTTTCCTGTTTTTGTTAAGATACCATAATAAGTATCAATAATTTTATCATTCGGACCGACAACATTTATTGTGTTTAATCCGAAATCGAGCATCTTTACATCAATCTTAATTTCCATTTTTATTCTCCAATATTTTATTGTTTTAAACTATGACTTAATCTTTATTCATTATACTATACTTCTTATATATTTGTCAAGATTTGTAGGTAATGTGCACACACATTTGGCACTTTTCTGTAATTAAGTTATTAATGTAAAATATTTTTATTTTAATTCCTAAACTCAACAAAATCTTGCATTTCTCCCCAATTTTTTCCTTTTTTAATATTCACTTCGAATTTAATTCCTTTGGACTCTTCTCGAGGTAAAACATTTTCCATTAACTCCTCTATTTTAAGGATATGTTTTTTATCAACATCTTTTTGCACTTCAAAAATCAACTCATCATGAACCTGGATAATCATTTTAATTTTATCTTCTAGTTTATTTTTCTTTATATAATCATAGATTCTAATCATAGCTATCTTCAGAATATCAGCGGATGTTCCTTGAATAGGCGCATTAACAGCCATTCTTTCCGCCATAGCCCGAATAAAAGGAATCTTTGATTGTATCCCTTCGAAATACCTCAGTCTCCCAAAATATGTTTTTGTATAACCTTTCTTGGAAGCCTCCTCTTTAGAATTATTAAGGAAATCTCCTAGAGTTTTAAAGGTTTCAAAATACTTATTATAAAATTCTTGGGCTTCTTTTCGGGTTATTTTCTCATCTCCATTAGAAGCATCTTCCATATTTTGTCTCAAAGAGTTAACACCCATACCATAAATCATCCCGAAGTTAACTATTTTGGCTTTTCTTCTCATTGAACTGTTTACTTTATCTAATGGCACCCCAAAAATCCTTGAAGCTACAGCGGAATGCACATCCTGCCCTGTTTTAAAAATTTCAATCAAATTTTCATCTCCTGACATCATTGCAGCCACTCTTAATTCAACCTGAGAATAATCAAAGGCGTATAAATCAAAACCTTTTTGGGCTTCAAAAGCATTTCTTATTTTCTTTCCTTGCTCTGTTCGAGTAGGTATATTTTGTAAATTAGGATGATTAGAAGAAATTCTTCCTGTGGTTGTTCCTGTTTGCAAAAAATTAGTATGAATAAAACCTTTTTCATCAGCTAATTCTGGTAAATTATCAATGTAGGTAGTTAATAGTTTCTTTAATTCTCTATATTTCAAAATGTTTCCAATAATAGGATGAATTTCTACCATTTTTTGTAATTCTGACTCTTTGGTAGAACGCATTCCGGTTGAAGTTTTTTTCTTAGTCTTGGTTTCCAAATTCATTTTTTCAAAAAGGACTTCAGACATTTGTTTAGGAGAATTAATATTAAATTCCTCCCCTGCTTGCTTCCAAATTTCTTTTTCTAAAAGATTTAATTTTTTTGTATATTCAACAGATAATTCTTTTAAATATTTTAAATTTAATTTAACCCCATTTTCTTTCATTTTTTTAAAAATAGGAATTAAAGGAATTTCAATTTCATTATAAACTTTTTCTAAGTCTTTATTTTTGATTTCCCTAAAGATTTTTTCCTGAGCTTTTTTAAAAGTATTTTCTCGAGTGTAGTCTTTGATTTCTTGAATAGATGTTTTAGTTTTATTTGAATCAAGCACCCAAAGGGCAATAGCTGTTTTCTCAAAATCTTCATCATTAACTTTTTCTTCAATTTCTTCTTCTTTTTTTCCGTTACTGTGATCAGTAAACAGAAGTCTCGCTCTTTGAAGTAAAGTTCTGAAACCTAATTCTTGAAACAAGGAAACAACTTTTTCTTCATCTAAACCATCGATCCATTTTTTATCTTCTAAAACGAATTCAACTGGAACATTTAATTGAATAGTAGCTAATTCTTTTGAAAACAAAGCATCTTCTTTGTTTTCTTTTAACAAATTAATCACTCTTGGTTTAAAACCTTTATCTAAAAATACCTGCTCATCTTTTTCTAATTTTTTATATATATCCTCAATTGAACCGAAACTATGAATTAAAGTAGTGGCTATCTTATCCCCTATCCCTCGGATACCTTTAATATTATCTGAAGGGTCCCCTCGTAAACCTTTATAATCAGTTAACAATTTTGGCCCAAAACCAAAACGGTCAACCACAGCTTTTTCATCATATAAAATAACATTATTAATCCCAGATCTAAGAGTATAAATTTGTACTCTTTTGTTATCAACTAATTGCATAGTATCCATATCTCCAGAAGCAATAATGATATCGATATCCTGACCTTTTAGTTGTTCAGTAATAGTCCCTAATAAGTCATCGGCTTCAAAACCTTCTTTTTCATAAATAGGAATATTAAAAGCTTTCATCATATCCCGAGACCTAGTTATTTGAGAAATTAATTCGTCATCAGGTTTTTGTCTTCCTAATTTATAGTCTTCATAAATTTCATGTCTGTATGTTTTTTTAGGTAAATCATAACAAGCCACAATATAATCTGGTTTTAATTCTGAAATTATTTTCATCAACATAGCAGCTACACCATACAAAGCCCCAGTTGGTTCCCCTTTAGATGAGCTAAAATCAGGAAGAGCATGATAGGCTCGATGCAAAATAGCGTAAGCATCTAGTAAAACCAATTTCTTATTTTTTTGTTTCTTTGTTTTTTCAACCATATTTTTAATTTGAAAATAATTTAAAAATTATTTTCATAAACTATTTCTCTTGTTTCTTCATCGATAAATTTAAAACTTATTTCTTTTGTATTTTTTGGCAATACTTCAGTTACTCTCTCTGGCCATTCTATAAAAATAATATTCTGAGGATTATTAATATCTTCTTTCCACCCTAGGTCTAATAATTCTTTTCCTGAACTTAATCGATAGGCATCAATATGAATTAAATTTTTAAAACCTAATTCTTGAGAATTATTAATTTCATATCTTTTTTGAATTACAAAAGTCGGGCTGGTTACATAATCTTTAATCTCAAAAATGTTTGCCACCTCTTGAGTAAAAGTTGTTTTCCCAGAACCTAAATCCCCTCTTAAAATAATAACAGTGGCTTTATTTTCACTTTTTTTTAAACTTTTAATATAGGAATCAGCAAAATCCTTCATCTCTTCTATATTTTTTATAAGTCTTTTTTCCATTACTTTAATTTTAACATATAAATTCACAACTCAAACTATCTACATAGGAGAAGCTTTGTTATAATAAAACAAGAGAGTCAAAAGTCCATAAAGTCTATAAAGTCAAAAGTAAAAAATTGCTACATAATTTTTTCAAGACTTTCGACTTTCGACTTTAAAGACCTGCCCGCCCCTGCGCGCCGGCAGGCGTGGGCAGGCAGGCTTTCGACTAATTATTATGTTTGATTTAGAAGACACAAAAAGAGTAAAAGAGATAGAAGACATTCATGAACAAGAAGAAGAGGAATTAGCTAAAATTCTTTCTGTTAAATATGGTGTTCGTTATGTTAATTTAAAAACTGTTTCTATTAACACAGATGCATTAAGGGTGATTCCTGAACCAATTTCTCAAACATTAAAAATAGCTGCATTTGATTTACTTGGTAAAAAATTAAAAGTAGCTGTGATTTCACCAACAGACCCAGAAATACAAAATTATTTAAAAAAACTAGAGGAAAATGGTTATTTATTAACTGTTTATATGATTTCGCATAAAAGTTTAGAAAAAGCTTGGAGTCGTTATAAAGAGGTTTCTTACACAACAAAAACAACAGCTGGGATGATTGATATTTCAGCAGAAAATGTAGAAAATATTTTAAATAAAACAGATAATTTAGAAGATATAAAAGAAATTTTCCAAGAAATTCTAACATCTAAACAACCTCATATTATTTCAAGGTTTTTTGAAGCTGTTTTAGCAGGTGCTTTAGGAGTTAAGGCTTCAGATATCCATATTGAACCTGAAACAGATTCCATTACTTTACGTTTTAGATTAGATGGAGTTTTGACTGTGGTTGCAAAATTTGACACTCAAATATATAAATTACTTATTTCTCGAATTAAATTAATTGCTGGTCTTAAACTAAACATAACTAAGAAACCTCAAGACGGACGACTAAGTATTAAATTGAAAAATAAAGAGATAGAAATAAGAGTCTCTGTTCTCCCTGGGGCTTATGGGGAATCTGTTGTTTTAAGATTGTTAGATCCTGATTCTATTTCTGTAAACATAGAAGAATTGGGAATAGAAAAACACTTATTTGAAATATTAAAAAAGGAAATTCATCGACCAAATGGAATGATTTTAAATACAGGACCAACTGGTTCAGGTAAAACCACTAGTCTTTATGCTTTCCTTAAAACAATTCACTCCACAGAAAATAAAATAATTACTATTGAAAATCCGATTGAATATCATTTACCTGGGATTGTCCAAACACAAGTAGATATTGATAAAGGTTATACTTTTGCAGAAGGATTGAAATCATCTTTACGGCAAGACCCTGATGTGATCATGGTAGGAGAGATTCGTGATTATGACACAGCCAAAATCGCAGTTAATTCTGCTTTAACAGGTCACCTTGTCTTCTCTACCTTACACACCAACGACGCTGCAGGAACTTTTTATCGTTTAATAGATCTAGGAATTCAACCTAATATTATTAGTACCGCAGTAAATATTGTTATTGCTCAAAGGTTAGTTAGAAAACCATGTGAGTTTTGTAAAAAGGAAGTTTTAATTGAAGGAGATGATAAAAAAATAATTTCAAGAGTATTAAGTGAAATTACAGACATATCTAAATACACAAACAACACAGAAAAAATGGTTGTACCTATTGGTTGTAAAGAATGTAATAATACTGGTTATAAAGGAAGAATAGGAATCTTTGAAGCTATTATAGTTGATGCTGAAACCTCTAAATTATTAGAGATGAATCCTGGAAAAGAAGAAATAAAAGGAGTATTTAAAAAACAAGGAATTTTATCCTTGGCTCAAGATGGAATTGTTAAAATTTTGACAGGAGCCACAACTTTAAGTGAGGTGCGAAGAGTTGTTGATTTAGAAGAGGAATTGTGATTAGATAGGTAAATAAGAATTAAGATAAAATTAAAAACACAATTCTCTAAATAAAACAAAGTGAATTGCAAAATATTTTTCTAAGGGATATTTTAGAAATATTAGTTTAAAACTAATCACCGAAATACCCTCGATTAATACTTAAATTATTTAGAGAATTGTGTTTTTAATTTTAAAACCACTCTGGGTGGCTATCTGGCGTATAATTTAACATAAATACAAAAATGTGTCAAGCATTTTTTACAAAAACTATGATTTTTTAAAAAACATAGTTTTTTTAAACTATTTTTTTAATTTTGTGTCTTTTGCCCCATCATAAATATTAATTTATTTGTTTAATTTTAAACAGTATTTATAACAATTTTATCTAGTACTATTTTATTATTGTTTATATTAATATATGTAAGGGACAGCAAGATTTTTTGTATCTGTCTGCCCCTGCGCGCCTGCAGGCGTGGGTAGGCAGGTTAAAAATCTTTTGCTTTTTCACTTTTAATTTACTATCATTAACCTAATGAAAGAAACAAAAACAACAGAAAATTCCCTTACCACTAAAAAAGAAGTTTTTTTAGATCAAACTCTTCGCCCAGATACTTGGGATGAATATATAGGACAAGAGAATATCAAAAATAATGTTTTTGTTTTACTAAAAGCCGCCAAAGAAAGGAAACAACAACCTGAGCATATATTATTTTATGGCTCTCCTGGATTAGGAAAGACAACCCTAGCCTATTTAATCTCAAAGGAGACTGGACATAATATTAAAATCACTTCAGGACCAGCTATAGAAAAAGTGGGTGACCTTGCTTCTATTTTAACCAACTTAACTCCGGGAGATATTTTGTTTATTGATGAAATACACCGCTTAAATAAAAATATTGAAGAAATCCTTTACCCAGCTATGGAATCAGGTTCACTGGACATTATTATTGGAAAAGGACCTTCTGCCCGAACTATTCAATTAGAACTTCCACCTTTTACTTTAATCGCTGCTACTACACGAATTTCAATGCTTTCTGCCCCACTACGCTCTCGTTTTTCTGGTGGAACATTTCGATTAGAGTTTTATTCTGATGAAGAAATTGCAAAAATAATAGAGAGGTCTGCTTCTATTTTAGATGTAGCTATTGATAATGAAACATCTTTAGAAATAGCCAAAAGGAGCCGTTTTACTCCTAGAACAGCTAATTTCTTATTAAAAAGATGTCGAGACTTAGCTCAGGTAAATAAAAATAATTTAGACAAAGACACAGTTAATCAAACTCTAGAAATGTTAGGGATTGATACCCTAGGACTATCTCAATTAGATAGGCAAATATTAGAAACGATTATTGAAAAATTTAAAGGAGGTCCAGTTGGTTTAGGTACCATCGCCGCTTCCCTTTCAGAAGAAGCTTCCACCCTTGAAGAAGTAAATGAACCATATTTAATTCAATTAGGTTTAATTGAGAGAACCCCACGCGGTCGCTCAGTAACCGAAAAAGCCTACAGCCACTTTAATATAACTTATCCTGAATCTAGGAAATAATTAATTGAAAAAACATCAATAATCACTTATACTGAAATACATAAAATAACTTAAATTTTAAAAAATTTAAAATTAAAAATTATTTAAAAATTATAAAATTTAAAATTAAAAATTTTCAATTATGTCAGGACACAATAAATGGTCAAAAATAAAAAATAAGAAGGCAGTAACAGATGCGAAAAAATCAAAGATTTTTTCTAAATACGCTAAATTAATTACTGTTGAATCTAAAAAAGTAAATGGGGATATTAACTCTCCTGCTTTGAAATCAGCTATAGATCAAGCTAAGGCAGTTAATATGCCAGCTGAAAATATCACTCGAGCAGTTAAAAAAGGAACAACTGCTGATGCTGTAAATATGGAATCAATTACTTATGAAGCTTACGGTCCTGGTGGATGTGCTTTTATTATTGAAGCTTTAACTGATTCTAAAAATAGAGCGGCTGCAGAAGTACGTCACATTCTTTCAAAAAATGGAGGTTTCGAGTTAGGAGCAATAGGTTCTGCTACTTGGGCTTTCACCAGAGAAGGAAATAAGTGGATTCCTCAATCCACAATTCCTCTTTCTGATGAGGATATGGAAAAGGCTTCAAATCTAATTGATTTATTAGAAGATTGTGATGATATCCAAGAAGTATTTACTAATATTAGTGAAGACTAATATTAGAAAATTTTCAATTTTTAATTTCTAATTTCTAAACAATTTCTAATTAAACTAATTTTTCAATGTTTTAAACATTTATTCATTGATATATTTTTTCATTGTTTGAAAATTTGAAATTAGAAATTAGAAATTTATTTATTTTAAAAAACTTACCATATTTCAATTTAATCAGAAACACTTTATACTTATAGTATATGAGAATTATATCAATTGACCCTGGATATGAAAGAGTTGGGGTGGCAGTTTTAGAAAAAGAAACTCCTTCTTCTAAAGAGGTTTTACTCTATTCTGAATGTTTCCAAACTTGTGCTAAAGATTGTTTTGAAGACCGCCTTAAAGAAATTGGAAATGAGTTAGAAAAAATAATAAAAGAATATAAGCCAAAGGCAATGGCTATTGAATCATTATTTTTTAATTCTAACCAGAAAACAGCCTTAAAAGTATCAGAAGCGAAAGGAGTTATAAAATATACCGCCTTGGCAAAAGGTTTAAAAGTTATTGAATTTACCCCTCTACAAATTAAAATAGCTATTATTGGATACGGAAGAAGTACCAAAGACCAAATTCTTTCTATGCTCCCCCATTTAATTATCATTGAAAAAGAGGTAAAATATGATGATGAGTATGATGCTATTGCTATAGGACTTACTTATTTTGCGTGTCATCCTAAATAATTTTTAATAAAAATTATTTCATAGATAAGATTTAAGATTTAAGATTTATGAATACAAAAATTAAAGATTTCAAAAATTTCATAGTCTAGAAAGAATCACATAAATTATTACAAGGATTTATAACAAAAACAAAATTTTTTCTTAAATCATAAATCTTATCTCTTAAATCTTTTTAAAATTCATGAAATTAATTTTAAACATATGAAAAAAAATAAAAATCTATTAAAAAAAATAATAGTCCTACTGTTTATCTTCTCAATGCTTATAGGGGGATGGATTTTTTTATGGATTTCTACTTTTAAAATTCCTGATTTAAATACCATTTCAGAAAGAAGAGTTTCTGAATCTACTAAAATATATGATCGTACTGGAGAAATTCTTTTATATGACTTACATAGTGATACAAAAAGAACTCTTATTCCTTATTCAGATATTTCTTCTAATATTAAAAACGCCACAGTAGCTATTGAAGATGCAGAATTCTACCAACATAAAGGGGTTAAACCAATGGCTTTTTTAAGATCAGCTTTAGCTAATCTTAAAACAATGAGTTTTGGTCAAGGAGGTTCCACTATTACTCAACAAGTAGTAAAAAATTCTATTTTAACTACAGAGAAAAAAATTACTCGTAAATTAAAAGAGTGGGTTTTAGCTTATAAATTAGAACAGGTAATGAGTAAAGAAGAAATTTTAACTCTTTATTTAAATGAAGCTCCTTATGGTGGAAATATTTATGGAATTGAAGAAGCTTCATTATCTTTTTTTGGTAAAAATTCAAAAGATTTAAATTTGGTTGAGTCTGCGTATTTAGCAGCTATTCCTCAGGCTCCAACTTTTTATTCACCTTATGGAAATAACCGTGATAGATTAGAAGTGAGAAAAAATTTAGTCCTTACTCAAATGTTTAAAAATAATTTTATAAGTGAAGAAGAATATAAGGAAGGAATAGAAACAACTTTAGAATTTCAAAAACAAGAAGTTTTAGGAATTCGTGCTCCTCATTTTGTAATGTTTATTAAAGAATATTTAGAAAATAAATATGGAAAAAATGTAACAGAAGAAGGTCTTAAGGTAATTACTACTTTAGATTATGAGATTCAATCTAAAGGAGAAGAAATTGTTAAAAAATATGCTTTAGAAAATGAATTAAAATTTAATGCTGAAAATGCTTCTATTGTAGCTATTGATTCTAAAACAGGACAAATTTTAACTATGGTTGGATCCCGAGATTATTTTGATAAAGAAATTGATGGTAATTTTAATATTGCTTTAGCTCATCGCCAACCGGGATCAGCTTTTAAACCTTTTGTTTATGCTACAGCTTTTAATAAAGGTTATACCCCTGAAACTGTGGTGTTTGATTTACAAACAGAATTCTCAACTACTTGTAATCCTGACGGAACCCCTATAAACTCAAACGAAACAAAGGATGATAATACTTGTTATTCCCCTACTAATTATGATGGTGTTTTTAGAGGTCCTATTTCTTTTAGAAATGCTTTAGCTCAATCAATTAACATCCCAGCGATTAAAGCTCTTTATTTAGCTGGTTTACCGGATTCTCTTCGAGTAGCTCAAGATATGGGAATTGAAAATCTTGGTGATGTAAATCAATATGGATTAACCTTGGTATTAGGTGGTGGTGAAGTTTCACTTTTAGATATCACAAATGCTTATGCTACTTTTTCTAATAATGGAATAAAAAATAAAGTTATAGGAATTTTAAAAATAGAAGACAAAAATGGAAATATAATTGAAGAATTTAAACCAAACCAAAGAAGAGTATTACCTAAACAATCAGCTTTATTAATTTCAGATATTTTATCTGATGACAAGGCTAGAATTCCAGCTTTTGGAGTTAATTCTCCTCTTTATTTTGGAGAAGGAGTTGATGTTGCTTCTAAAACAGGAACAACTAACGATTATCGAGATGCTTGGATAATTGGATATAATGATAAAGTGGCTTTTGGGGCTTGGGCTGGAAATAATGATAATACATCAATGGAAAAGAAAGTGGCTGGTTTTGTGGTGGCTCCTATGTGGCATGATTTTGTAAAAGAAGTATTAATTAAATACCCAGCTGGAGAATTCGAAACTCCTGATAAATTACCATTAGATGAAATTAAACCTATTTTACGAGGAGTATGGATGGGGGGTGATACTTATGTAGTGGATAAAATATCCGGTAAATTAGTGACTGAATTCACACCTGAGGAAATGTATGAAGAAAAAGTAGTTCAAGATATTCATTCTATTTTACACTGGGTAGATAAGAACAACCCCCTTGGCCCAAAACCTTTATTACCCGAACTAGATATGCAGTATGTAAGATGGGAGTATAGAGTGTCTGAATGGGCTTTAGCTAATGGTTTTGGGACTTCTACAGCTATTAATATAATACCAACTGAATATGATGATGTACATAATCCAATATATGCTCCGAGGTTTTCTATTATATCCCCTAATACATTATTAACTTATAATAAAAATTTAAAAATAGATGTTTTCCTAACAAAATCCTATTCTAAATATCCAATTCTTAAAAAAGAATTTTATATAAATGGAATTTTTATTGGTTCATCCCAAGATAATAGTCCTTTCTCTTTTATTCCTAAAAATATTGATAATATTCAAGATGTTAATACTCTTAAAATAGTAATGTTTGATACTGTTTATAACAAATCAATTCAATCAATAGAATTTAAAGTGCAATAGTATTTTAAATTATAAAGTTAGGGTTTAGCTAATTAGCTAGTTAGAGTTTAAAAACAAGAAAACCTATCAACAAGATTAATAAGTAATCTTGTTGATAGGTTTTTATTATTAGGTGGTAAATTTCTCCGCCCATTCAATCCAGTTAATAATTTCTCCAGAGTCTACATATTTAGGACCTGATCTTTTAGGATCAATATCTTTTTCAATCCAAGCAAAAAGAGTATTCCAAGCTTCAGCTAACTCATCTTTAGGAGAATTAATCTTAAGATGATCTATAATTGGTCTTAAAGCATCTCTACCCATCTCGTTCAATTTTTCTCTTGCTTCTGAACGAGAAAGTCTTGTTCTAAGACTATGACAATCATAAATAATATCTTTCTCAAATCTTTCGATTAATTTCTGTACTTCTTTTGGATTTAAAGACATATTCTTCTCCTTATTTAATATGATTATTTAAAAAATATTTACAAAACTCTAACTAAATTAAATATACTTAAAATATAATAAAAGTAAAGTAAAATTCCATTAATTAATTTAATTAATGGAATTTTACTTTTATCATCTTAAATCCTAAATCTTAATTCTTAAATCTAAATAAAATTTTAAGAAGAAATTTTATTTATTCATTGGCATCACAAGATATAGAAATTGATTATCTGAAACTCCTCGGATTATCATTGGTTTTCCTATTCCATTAAATTGCAACATAATCGAATCTGTATGAATTGATTGGAAACAATCAGTAATATATTTATAATTAAAATGAAGTCCTAAATCTTCTCCTGATAAAGCAGCAGAAACATTATTTATATTCTCCCCTACTTCATCTGACCTTGAAGTTATTTCAAATTTTTTATTACTTGGTTCTATATTAAAATTTACTTGATTAAATTTATCAGAAAAAATATTTATCAATTTAAATACTTTTATAAAATCTTCCATTAATACTACTGCTTCTGTAGTAAATTCTTTAGGAATTAATTGTTTATAATCTGGGAAAGAACCTTCTACAATTCTTGAAGTTAGATAAATTCCATTATATGTAAAAGAAATTTGATTTTTAGATATTTCTATATCAATATCACCATCAATATCATCGAATACTTTAATTATGTCTGGAACATTTTTAAAAGGAATTAAAATATTCTCAATATTTTCTTTTGAAATTACTGGAATTTTTGTTTCAGCTAATCTAAATGAATCAGTAGCTATAAAATAAATAAAATCATCTTCTATATTTATACAAACACTTGATAACTCAGGTTTAATAGTTGAAATTGAAGCGGAATACCAAACTGATTTAAGACCTTTGGTTAATTGTTTAGAATCTAAAGATATTTTTTTCTCTCCTTTTATTTTAGGAATAGATGGAAAATCTTCATTAGATTGAGCTTTGATAGTGGATGTATTACTATTTGTGATAATAAATAGATTTTCATTCTTTACTTCTAGATTAATTTTTTCATTAGAAATATTAGATAGAAGGTTTTTAAATATAACCCCTGGAACTGCAATAATGCCTTCTTCGGATACTTCTGCATTAATTGATATCTCTACTCCTAAATCTAAATTAGTAGCCTTTAAAACTAATTTATTAGCTTTTGCTTCTAATAAAATACAATTAAGAACAGGTAGATTCATATTTCTACCAATCATCTTTTCTGTCTTAGAAACTGCGTTAATCAATTTTTCTGTAATACATTTTATCTTCATAGTATTTAGTTATTCTTATATGTTTATATTATATATATTTAATATGTATTATATGTATGCTCTGTGGATAACTGGATAACTTTATTTAATTTATATAAATAAAGTGTTTTTTAAGATAAGTTATTAATTTTAAATGTGGATTATTATTTATAAAAAGGGTATAAGTTTTAAATTTAAAATTATTTTTAATTAATACACTTTTTAATCACAACTTATTATTACTTTATAAACAGGTTTATCCACACAATTATATTAATTAAATATAGAACGAATTTGTTCTAATTCTTGTAATAATAAACTATTAGTCTTCAAATTATTTCTAATTTTATCACAAGAATGAATAACTGTTGTATGATCACGACCTCCTAATTTCTCTCCTATAGAAGGATAAGATACATTAAAATCTTCTCTTAAAATATACATTATTAATTGTCTTGGTTTTACCACTTCCTTTTTTCTAGTCTTTTTATAAATAATATCTTGTTCTATATTATAAAATTCAGCCACAATTTTAACAATTTCTTTAACTGAAATATTTCTATTTGAACTTATATTTGTTTTAATCAAAGAACGAATTTCTGTTAAAGATAATTCTTTATTTTTTAATTGTGATTGACACATAATTGAATTAAAAATACCTTCTAATTCACGAATATTTCCTCTTACTTCTGAGGCTATATGGTTAATAATAGATTCTTCTAAATAAAAATTATGTATTTTAATCTTTGATTTTATAATAGCTGCTCTTGATTCAATATCAGGAACTTGTATATCTACTGTCATTCCTGCACTAAATCTAGATTTAAGCCTATCTGCAATATCTGGAATATGATTAGGATGTCTATCTGAAGAAAAAATAATTTGTTTATTATTATCATAAAGATAATTAAATAAATGAAATAATTCTTCCTGAGTTCTTTCTTTATTAGTTAAGAATTGAATATCATCCATAATTAAAACATCATATTTACGATATTTTTCCTTAAATAAATTAATTTTATTTTGTTGAATAGATTGAATACAATCCATTGAAAATTTTTCAGAAGTTGTATAAAATACTCGTTTATTCATTTTTTTGTATTCATTTCCTATTGCTTGTATTAAATGAGTTTTTCCATAACCTGTTTTTCCATAAACAAAAAGAGGGTTGTAAACAACACCTTGTTTTTGTAAAACTGTTTGAGAAGCTACATAAGATAACTCATTAAAAGTCCCTACTATAAAAGTATCAAAAGTATAACGAGGATTTAAATTATCTTTTTTATCTATAGAGATAGATTCTAAAGCTAATTTACTATTCATATTTAATTGAACTTTTAAATTACATTGCTTAATATTTGTTTGTGAATTATCAATAATATATTCGACAGCTCTAATATTATCTTCTAAATCTCTTAATATTTTAAGTATATATTTATTATATTTTTCATAAAGCCAATTTTTAACAAATTCATTAGGAACTCCTATAAAAACAACTCCATTTTCATATTTAACTATATTAGTATCTTTAAACCAAGTATTAAAATTCGGTTTTGAAAGTTTTAACTCTAAACCATTTAAAACTTCTTCCCATATTTTTTTATTATCTGTTGTAAGAGGATTCATAGATTAAATTAATTATTTAATTAGTTAAAAACAATTATATTACCTATAAGATTTTTATAACACTAGAAAAAAGTGTATTAGTATGTTATTAAGTTGTGGATAACTTTTTAAACGAGTCAAAAGTTTATAAAACCTACCTACCGGCAGGCAGGTCTATAAAATCAAAAGTAAAAAAATAACCACTAAAGTGGTTATTTTTTTCTAATATTATTTTAAATTTATTATTTAAACAGAAATTTTAGCTCTCCCCTTTCTTCTTCTATTTTGTAGAATATTTTTTCCACCTGCAGAAGCACTTCTTACTAGAAAGCCATGAGTTTTATTTCTTTTTCTATTTTTTGGTTGGTATGTTTGTGACATGATAGGTAGAATTATAATGTAAAATAACATAAAATACAAGTAATTTTATCTTTTATAATTATAATTAAATATAAACCTATTAATTTTGATTTAAATACCACTATTTTATACATAATAAATAATATATAATAAAAGTAATGTTATCTAAAGATAAAAAAATAAATACTGAATTATTTAATAAAATAATTACTTCTGGAAAAAAGAAATATTTTAAATATTTTTATTTTTTAATTTTAGAAGATAAAAAACAGGAAAAAAGTCATATTACTTGTGTTGCTCCTAAAAAACAATTTAAAAAAGCTGTTGATAGGAATGAAGTGAAAAGAAAATTTATGGCTATAATAAAAGATTTGTATAATACTATTCCCCCTTCTTATAATATTATTGTTTTTTTAAAAAAAGAAATTATAGAACTTAAACCTCAAGAATTAAAAAAAGAAATAAAAGATTCTATTTCTAAATTAATATAAATCTACTAGATAAGTCTTTAATTTAAATATGAAATCTTTTACCCTGTCACAAATATTAATTTTAAATAGTATTTACAACAATTTTAACAAATATTAGTTTATTAATGTCTATATTAATATATATAAGGGATTGCAAGATTTCTTATAACTACCCCTGCGCGCCGGTAGGTGTAGGTAGGTTAGAAATCTTTTGCTTTTTAAGTGTGAATGGGATATTATAATCCTTATGATATCTTATATATTTAATAATGTATTCTTCAACCCTATTTATAATGGATTAGTTTATTTAATAGATATTTTACCATGGGTAGATATGGGTGTAGCTGTAATATTAATTACAATTGCAGTTAAATTAATAATTTTTCCCTTAACTAAAAAATCAATCCAATTACAAATAACCCAAAAGAAAATTGAACCAGAATTAAAAAAAATAAAAGAAAAATTTAAAGATAATAAGGAGGAACAAGCTCGTAAAATAATGGATTTATATAGAGAAAATGATCTTAATCCCCTTTCTGGGATTATGATAATGATTATTCAAATTCCTATTATTTTTGCTTTATATTTTGTGTTTTTAAAAGGAGGTTTACCTGAGGTTAATTCTGAGCTTCTATACTCTTTTGTTAAAATCCCTACCGAAATTCATACTTTATTTATAGGTTTAATTGATATGACTCAAAAAAGTTTATTACTAGCTATTTTAGCTGGTATTTCTCAATATATTCAAATTCAACTAATTTTACCTAAACTTGATTTTAAAAGGAATAATGGACAAAAAAGAGATTTTAAAGATGATTTAACAAAATCTATGCATTTACAAATGAAATTTGTAATGCCTGTGATAATTATAATTATTTCATACAATCTCCCATCAGCTATTGCTTTATATTGGATAACTTCTAATATTTTTATGATAGGTCAAGAAATGTTTGTTAAAAGAAAAATGGAAGAAAAACAAAATGGAAAAATACTAGTAAATTAAATAAAATTAATGTAGTATAAATAAAAATAATAACAAATATTAAAATGGAAAAACAAATAAATATAATAAAAGAAAATATTGAGTTAATGTTAAACAAATTATGTGTAGAATTTGATGAAGTTTTGTTTATTGAAAAAAATGATTTTAATGATGGAGTTAAATTTATTATCAAAACAAATGATTCCGGTATTCTAATTGGTAATGATGGTGCTAATATCCAAGCCTTTAATCATTTAATAAAAAGATTAATTTGGATAAAAACATCAGAATTTGATAAAAAAGTTAATTTTTATATAGATGTAAATGATTATCAATCTAATAATATAGATAAGATAAAACAAGAAGCCTTTAATACAGCTAAAAAAGCAGATCTTTTTAAAAGAGAAATAGAAATGCCTGCTGCTAATTCATATGAAAGGATGATAATTCACTCAGCTCTTGCTGATAATGAAAAGGTTTTCACAGAATCAATTGGTGAAGGTGAATTCAGAAGAGTGGTAGTTAAACCTAAATAATTAAAAAAGAGCCTTAAGGCTTTTTTTTAATTATTTAAGTTTTAGATTTAAGATGTAAGATTTAGGAATTAAGAAAATAATCTCTAATTAGATATTATTTGAAGACTCCATAATGAATAATCTTTTTTATTAATAAAAATTAAAAAGTCATTATTATCTGTAATGGAGATATTTGTAACATCTATCCCCTCTTGTTCTAATTCTGTAAGAGAAATAATTTCAGTAAGTTTTCCTGTTTCTATATTTATTTTCCAAACATTATCATTAAATAGAACATTTCCTTTATACCAATCATTTAAACTATTATTTGAAATTGATTGGGTGGGAACTCCACAGAATATGTTTATATCATCTTGAGACCATACACATTTTTCAGGGAAAGTTAATATTGGTATATTAGAATTTATTTTTTCTTTTGAAGAATAAAAAGATAGTTGAGGTTTAAGATTTTCATTATATAAATATAAAATATCTGAATTTTTATTTAGGAGTGTTGAAAGATTTAATTTCTTATTTATTATTTTAGAGAAATTATCTGTTTTTGGATTATATATAAACATATAACCTAAAGTATTTTCATTACTTTTTGTAGTGAAAGAAATAAGAGTATTGTTAATATTAGAGATTAACCACTCTCTTAATGGAGAGAAAAATAATTGTTGTGCTTTTTCATTTTCCTTATTAACTAATATTCCTTTAGAATCAGAGCCAGAATTTATTAAATAAAATAAATTATCATTAAAATAAATAATATCTTGAATGTTATTTTGTAAATAAACCCCATTTAATTCAACAGTGTTATTTGTAGTAGTTCCAGTTAAGTTTGCTGAATATGTTTTAATAATATTATTATCTATATAATTAAAAATAAAATTATCTTTATCTAACCATTTTACATTATTAATTTTAGGAATAGTTTTATTAGAAATTCTTTCGTTTGTTAATATATCTGTTTTTGTTTCATAAATATGACCAGTAGCCTTTTCTATATAACGAATAGTATAGAAATCATCTTTTGTTGGATTTTCTTTAAAAATAAAAGCCCCAGCTATTGGTTCATTAGAAACTTTTCTTAAAACAGGTATTTGTTGGGCTAACTCCTGATCACTTAAATAATCCTCTGATTCTTTTAAAATTTCAAAGTCTTTTCCTAAATCAACCTCTTCTACTTCCCCAACTGGAAAGAAACTTTCAGAGTCTTCTTTTTGGGTCACGACATCATTTTTTTTAAAGAAAAAGAAATAAACCAAAAAACCAATTAATAAAATTAAAATTGAATAAGTTATTATTTTTTTAATATTTATGTTTTCCATAGTTATCTAAGTGATATTCTTAAATACAATTTGTTGATAACGGTACTTCTGTTTTTTTGAAACCACTTGTATCTTTTTTAAAACAAAGTTTAGTTGTAGAAGTTATTCCTTCTTCGTTCCAATTACAATAACATGTCTTTTTTTGTTCTTCTTTAGGTTTTTCAGGTTCTTTTTCCTTTTGTATTTCAACAGGTTTCAAATTTAAATTAAACCCAACCAAATCTTCATTAATTGTATTTAAAATTAAATATGAAGCTAAAACCATAATTAAACCTAATATAGCGTCTTGAATTTGTTGCATAGCAGCTGTTTTATAAGAAACTGCCTCTGATGTCATATATTTAAAACCTCCTATAACTATCATTAATACAGCTAAAGCAGAAGCTATTCCTATTGCTAGAGTAAATATACCCCCTAAATATTCACCCAAACTATTAGTTTTATTAGGTATTCCTGGAAGTGATTGCTCTAATAATTCATAAGTAATTTGTCCTCCATCTGATATATTATCAACATTCGAAGTGTTTGCGTTGTTTGTATTAATAGTATTAATTACTTCATCGCCATCTACCTCTGATTCGTAAGTATAATCTGAAATATTTACATCATATTCTCCTTCTATTTCTGCTTGAGTTAAAAAAGGACTAAAAAAACAACCTAATAAAAATATTAATATAGTTAGATTGTAAATTCTTAAATTATTTTTTTTCATATTTATTCAAAATTTAAATTAAAGGAATTTTTAGCTGATAACAATAATTTCTTCAAATCATTTATTACTAAAGATATTGGGAAAGAACCAATTATTCCCTCTTTCCTTCTTATTGTTATGTTGTTTTCAAAACCATAAGCTGGTTTGTTGTTTATTGACCAATTATATTGAATATCCTCTTTATTATACATCGAAAAATATAAAGGGTAAGCAGTTATTTTTAATTCCTCCGAGTTTTTATTATTTAAAGGAAAATATGATAAATTTCTATTATTTAAAATTCCTAACAGAGGATTATTTTCATAGAAAAGTATTTCAGGATTATTGTTTTTTATAACAATATTTTTTTTAGATTTAATAGATCCATCTAATGTCTCCACTTCAAGTGAAATTATATTTTCTCTGTAAAGTTCTGGGCCAACAAAAGAAAAAGAATCTCTTCCATAACCTGAATCCTTAGAAGATATTTTCCAATCCTTTTTCCAAGTATAAAGTAAATCTTTTGAGTTAATTTTAATACCATTCGAATTTATAAAATTTGGGAAAGCTACTATTTTAACGATAGATTGGTGTGTATTCAAAGCTTTTCCTTTATAAAAAGGAGGAGTAAAAGTATCAGTTTCCCAGATTAAATCTAATTCAGCAGGGGTTATTTTAAAAGTTTTGCTAACTAACCCTATATCTGAAGCTGATATTTGTATAGTTAAATCAGTTGATTCTCCAAAATCTTTAGTTCTAAAAGTAAATTGTTTTTCTCCTATTCCTTTTGATTTCAAAATACCATCTATAAACCAGGAGATAGTAGCTTGGTTTATATCTGTAATATATATTTCAGTGTTAACTGTGACTGACTCATTAGCTGTTGGGAATTCAGGGTTAAATTTCAAGTTAATATCTTGATTTTCTAAATCAACAGCATTAGCAGTTGAAAAAAGACTAAATAGAAAAAATACTATTAATGTTTTAAATATTCTTTTATCTGTTTTTAATTTAAACATATATTAAGCTGCTTTTTTAAGTTCCCCATTGTCTTTTTTATAATCTGATAACTTGATAACATTATTATTTTTAACATTATCTTTTTTTATAATTTTTTCTTGTATTCTTTCTAATTTATTCATTAGAACTAAAGATGTTATTGTTAGAGTCCAAGCTGGGAGAGAGCCTAAAATAGGTATGATTTCAACGAGAGTTCCTCCGCTTAATGTAAAAAAGTTTTTTGGATTTCTTATGAATTTAACCCCTTTTAAAGTAAACCATAACCAAAAAGTCATAAAGGCTAGAATACTAATCATCCAATTTACAAATGGTCCTATTAGTAAAATAAGTAATAAAAACTGAAAACCATCAATAAAAAGGGCTGTTGATATCATTAAAATTCCCGTTATATTATCTATTTTTCCTTTATTTTCCATAAATTTATTTAAATAATTTATTTATTATTCTCTGCCTCCTCTAATTCTTTTTTAGCTTTTTTAATATTTAATATCTGTGAAGGGTCTGATGTAATAATTTGATCTTCTGTATAGGATGCAAATATTTGAATTGCAATATGCTTCATTCCAACAAAGAATATACCCTCTCCTACTTTTGATTCTAATAATAAATATTTCTCTTCATCTGTTAAATTAAAAGTCCTTTGAACTAAATCAATACTCGTTGGTGATTGTTTAAGAAGTAATTGAATAGATGAGTTGGTAATTATAGGCATACCATAAGGTGAGGAAAGAAAATCATTTACATCTTGGGTAACAGTAGAAATTCCTAAATAATATTTTCTACCTCTTTTAGCAAGACCAAATAAAAAAGAGGCTGTATCTTCTGTCTTCATCATCCACCAAGCTTCTTCAATTACTAAAAGTCTTTTCTTTAAATCTTTTCGAATAGCATTCCAGATATATTGGGTAATAATATACATAGCTACTGGCTTTAATTCATCTTCCATATCTCTTAGTGAAAAGACTACAAATTTTCGGTTAATATCTACATTAGTTGGTTGATTTATAAAACCTGACCAAGTTCCTTTCGTATACTTAGCTAATTTTTGAGTTAAGTTTTCAGTGTTTTCCATACCTGCTAATACTAATTCAAAGTCAGATAATAAGGGAGCTTCTATATTAGAAAAGTCAGAGTCAGGAGTGATATCTTTCAAGGCATAAGTTTCAGTGATTGCTCTATCTATGATGGAATCTTCTTCTGGAGAGATACCTCCAAACATTACTCTAAATAAACCTACAAGGTTAATGATATTAGAACGTAAAACATTGGCCTGAGATTCCCCTTCTCTGGCTTTAGGTAAGTCAAAAGGATTAATATGGTGTTCTGAGGTCAAGGAAATATTAAAATATCTTCCATCCATAGCCTCTGATAGATATTCATATTCTTTTTCAGGGTCGATTACCATAACATCTGTATCAAACATCAGAGAACGAAGAATTTCAAGTTTAACAGCATAAGATTTTCCTGCTCCTGATTTAGCAAAGGTTACTGAATTGTAGTTTGGTAAAGAAAATCTATCAAAAAGAACTAATGATGAATTATGCCTATTAATACCATAAAGAATACCTTTATCTGACGTTAGGTCTGAAGAAATAAAAGGAAAAATACTAGAAAGAGGAGATGAATTTAATTTTGAAAAAACTCCTAATTGGTCTTGATTCAAAGGTATTGTACTTTTAAAACCTTGTTCTTGTTGAAACAAAGCTGGACGAATATAAATTAATTTTGATTCTAAAATAGAACGAATTTCATTTTCTGTTCTGTCTAATTCTTCTTCGGAATCTCCATAAACAGATACATAAACAGAGACATCAAATAATTTTTCCTGAGCTTGTTGAAGTTTATCTCTCAAATTCTCTAAGTTTTGGTAGGCTGAATCTAAAGCAGGGTCCCTCACCATTCCTTTGTTTTCTCTCATCATAATTTGGCTTTGTACTTCTGCCACCTTTTTTTGAAATTTCCTTAAAACCTGAGCTGTTTCAATAGGATGAATAAAAATAGAGATGTTAAACTCTTTATCTAAGTTGATAACAGGAGAAAACCAATTATCAGTTAGAAACTTAGGATAAGATATAACAAAAAAAGTTCGGATTATTTTTTCTCCAAGATGAGTTTCTTTTGGGGTTATTTTTAATGCTGAAGGAGCAATAATATCTTTTAGTTCCAAAACTCCTGCATCATAAATTTCCTGAGGTAGAATTGGATCTATCTGAATATCTTTTTCTTTTTTAAATAATTTATCTAATATTCCCATGTTTTTTAATTTTTAATTCTTAAATATTCTGACTAACTAAGGTTTACTGGTTTTTCTGATTCCCCCGGGTTAAATAACTTATAAAGTAATTCAACAACCTCCTCTGTTCCTAATCTTATTATTCTAACACCTGTTCTTGTTAAACCTGATTCTACAATTGATACTCTTTGTTCTAATTGAGTTCTATTCTCTTCAAATTCTAAAATATTATCTTGTTTTTCTGACCCATTCTTTTTTAAAAAAGGATTTAAAGATTTCTTTCCCCCCAAAATTGGAGGATTGTAAGAAACAACAACAAAAAAAGATTTTGTCATTATATTCGTTTTATTAGTAAATGATTTTATAAAATTTATATATTCTCTTGTTTGGATTTTTATCAATTCATTTGTTTGCTCTTTAAAACGATTTTCCATAACAGTTATATAAGGACGAATATCTAATTTTTGGGATTGTATAAAAATTTGCACTGAAAATTCAATTGAGTTAAGAAAATTTTGAAATTGTAAAATTATAGCTTGTTGTTCGTCTGATGATTTCAAAGCTAGGTTTATTGAAGATACCATTAAAATAGTAGCTAAAGAACCATCTTTTTGAAGTATTATCCCATCACGAATTTCTTTTATTGTGACAAAATCCTGTGTTTTTTTTATGTTTGTTTTATTTTCCATGAAATATGTATTATGTAGTATGTATTAGGTATTATGTATTATGTATTTTTATTTTTTTAATTAAACTATTACATAATTTACTAACTATAATTGTCTGGTCTGCTATTTGTTTAAAAGTTTTGTTATCTATATAACCTATATCTCTCGCTACTAATAATTGATTTTGAACTTCTGTTAATGATCCTAATACTATATAATAAAATTGTATTTTTTCTTTATCAGATCTTCTACTAAAACCTTCTGCTATATTTGAGGTTATAGAAACGGAGGATCTTTGAATTTGATTTGTTAAAGAAAATAATTCTTCTTTAGGAAACTTTTTAGTTTGCTTGTATATAATAATAACTAATTTATGACCTTCTTTCCATGCATTCAAGTCTGTAAATGATTTAATTTTGTTTTCCATAATACATAATACTGGATAAATAACCTAATGGTTATTTATCATGGATATCTAACTCCCAACTTAATTCTTTTAGTCGACTCTCAGATAAACGAGGGACATTTAATTGAGATACTATATCCATCTCCTTTTTTTCTTCTCTTTTTTTAGGTTCCTTTTTCCAAATATATAATTTATGAGACCACCAGTATTTAAAAGCTGATTCTAAAACTCCGATAAATGGTTTATTATTCACTGTATAAAAAGCTAAAGCTAAAGATAATCCTATTACTGCAGCTATTAAAATATAAGAGATGAAAGACGGTAAGAGAACATATAAAGTAAATGAAATCCCCGCTCCCCCAGCTAGGTAAATAAATTGTTTAAAAGTTAAAGGTCCAAATATTTTGTCTTCAACCTCGATAAATTGTGGTACTTGAAATTGCATAAAATATGTATTATGTATTATGTATTATATATTAAGTATTTTTAATTTTATTTTCCATAATACATAATACTTAATACATGATACTGGACTTCAGTCCAATGGTTCACGGTATGGGTCTATTGTATAACTTTTTGGTTTTTCTTGCTCTGTTGGGGGTGTGGATTGTTCAGTTTCCTTTTTCTTTTCAATTATACGGGTTTGCGTGGTATTAATTTCTCCGTTTTTATCAAGGTTTAGTACTGGAATTTCTGGTTTTTCTGCACCGACTTCATTCAAAGGAATTTCCTTTTTAAGGGTTAGTTTCTCGTTTAGTTTTTCACTTTCCGTTTTTGGAATTATTTCTGTTTGAGGTTCTATTATTTCTGTCTGGGGTTTTATTATTTCTTTACTAGGTAATTTCATTAAATCTGTAGATTTTTCTTTTGGTAGAGACAATTCGTTTAATAATTCCTCTCTTACTAAATGTTCATCTAAATCCTCATCCTCTTCTTCTTTAGTTTCTCTCTGTTCGTGAATTTTTCGTAGAGATTCTCTAATATTTTCAAAAATAGAAGAGTTGATTTCTTCAGCCAAAGCTTTTGATTTTTCAGAATCTAATTGTGTTACTTTTTGAATATTTTGTACAAAATTATCCTTTGGTTTTAAACCAAGCATAATATAGCCAATTTCTTTGGTTAATTCATCTGTCTCATCGTATTGAAGTTTATATTTATCAGCTAAGCTTAAAAGCTTTTCATTCACTTCGTTAGATGAAATAGCCTCCCGAACATCTTCAGGGATATTTAAAAATTTTTCTTTTAATTCTTCGAATGCAAACATAATAATTAGTTAAAAGTTTATAAAGTCTATAAAGTCGAAAGTCTTGGAACGAAATCACTTTGTGATTTTTTATTAATTTGAAATTTATAATTTAAAATCTATAATTATGAATTTTAAATTCAGATTATTTTTTATCTTTAGTTGATTCTTTTATCCCTTTAATTTTTTCATCAAGATCTTTAATTTCATCTTCTTTGTCTGTTATTTGTGTAGGTGTAGCAACTCCTGAATCCTTTAATACTTTAAGGTCTATTTTTGCTTGGCGTAAACTCTTTTCGTGTTTAGGTAAATCAACTAAGGATGAACCTGCCATTTTATTTCCTGCTGTTTCTCCTAATATGGTACTAATGATCGAACGGTTTTTAATTTTTTCTCCATATCGTGCAGATCTTTTTTGCATAACCGGCTCTAGATTTCCTGTTGCTGGATTTACATCTATTCTAATTGCTCCATCAGGCATTCTCTCGAATGTCTCTCCTTTAAGAGATTGACCATATTTTGTTTGTTCTGTTTTTACATCCTTAGCAATAGTTGTATAACCTCCTTTTCTTCCTTCTCCTAATTTAATTCCTCCTCCAGGTAGATTTCCAGCTCCTTCTCTAATAGTTTTAACATTTCTTACATCGAAACTAGCATCTCCTACATTACGTAGTCCCTTCAAAGCTAGTTTACCCATTCCTGTAGTCGCAAAATCTGAACCTTGCATTTTTTCGGCTCTACTAGCTGCCCATGCTCCAACAGTTCTTCTCCCTGCCCAAGCTGTGGTTCCAAAGGCTAGTTTACCAATTCCTGCTCCTGCTTTTTCTGTAGCAAAATTTGCTCCTACTGCTCCAAATCTTTTTGCTGAAATCAAAGCTCCTAATAACAAACCAATAATCAAAAGAAAATTAAAAATTACAATTACTACCCCTCCTCCTGTGAATACATCTGCAAAAGAATTCGTTGCTGAATTCCTTAAAGTACTTTGGAAAGCATCAGTGTTTATAGCTGTGGCGATTATATAAATAAACATCATATAAACCGGAGCAAAAATAGCTTGATTAGTTAATTCAGACCACCATTTACTAGATAAATCTTTTGTTTTAGGTAAAACAATACCTATAAAAGCTATCGGAGAGGTCATCATTAAAAACATCAAAGTGATTGTTCTAATCAAAAACATAATAGCTGCTGAAAGAAAGACGAAAGCAGTAATCAGTAAAAAGATTGAACCAAATAAAGCAATTGTAAAAATATTTCTAGAAGGGGGGTTACCCTCAGCATTTAATTTTTCTCCTTTATAAATACTTGATATATTTAAAGCTTGGGAAAATACACCAGAAATACCCTTATCGTAATTACCTAAACCTTTAGAAATATTAAAAGAGGTGCCTTGTCCCGTTGCA
This sequence comes from Patescibacteria group bacterium, assembly GCA_018817595.1. Lineage (GTDB taxonomy): Bacteria > Patescibacteriota > Minisyncoccia > Phycocordibacterales > UBA12079 > JAHITU01. The sequence continues at coordinate 29,185 of JAHITU010000004.1, read as the reverse complement.
TTTTGAATAGTAGCATTGTAAAAACCAACAGCTGCTACATTAGTTACATCAACGATTATATTGGTAAAGAATAGGCTGAAATTTATAAATAAAGCAGCTAAGACAATAGTTTTTATTGAGTTTTTAACATTATAACCTGTTAGTCCAAGAATAGTCCCGATAGATAAGAAAAGTAAAACAAAGATAAAAATCATATTAGACATATCCCGAATAACTTCCCAGCCAATATTTACTACACCTGTATTATCTACCAAAGCTTTAAAATTCAAGGTATATTCTAAAGAATAATTAAATAAAATTCCAGCAATAGCCAATATCTGAGAACTTATCCATAACATTGTGTCTCCTATCCAACCAAGTAGACCGTCAGGACCTTTTAATATATCCCAACCACTTGGTGCTGCTTTGGTAAAATCAAAAGACCCAAAAAATACCAAAAATGAAAATAAGGCTTTTTTGATTATTGAATTGTATTTTTTAAAGATGCTCATTTTTATTAACGATTATTTAGGTTTGAGGTTGTGTTAAGATTCCATACACAATCACTTGGGTTTGTTTTGCACACTAAACACTCACCCAATCTTTGTTGAATTCCTTTATCTGTTTCTGGTGGGTAAAGGGTTATTCCATCTCTATTATCGAAAGTTGGGGCTATTGTATTCAATAATAAGCTAATATCATATGATATTCCATTGGGCTCACCCTCTATTATTATACCGTAGCCATCTCTTTCGATAATAGCTTTGGATACATCTTGCCGAGTGTGAATTTCTTGGTTTATAGACATATATTCATCCATTATTATAGATAATTCATTAGGTGATGAAGAAAGGTTTGCTTGGTTAATCAAATCACTAAGTGTTAAGATAGTTTTATCTGAAGATATTAAATCATTATGCAAGGAAGTTTCTTTTGACTTTAAATCTATTTCTATATTAGACTGAGGAATTATTGAATTAGTTTTTAAAAACCTTTCAGCAGATTCAAGTTTTTCAGATTCATATGAGACTGTTAAACAATCAATCAATTCGAAAATTATTTTTTTAGCATTTAATATAAATTCTAGAGAATCGTTTTTAATACTGTTGTAGGTTTTTTCTTGGTATAATGAATTGTTAAGAGTTTCTATTATTTCATTTTTTAATTCATTTATATTTTCAGAATTATTATAAGAAGAAGAACTTTGTCCTAATAATCCAGTACTACTCATAACCCCTTTAATTAATTGTGTTAGTAATGCCCCAATAATTTCATTAATTTCATCAGCTGTAATTAAAGCTTCTCTCCCTGAATCAAGGTTGTTGTTTAGTTGAGTTGCAATAACTGATCCTGGGGTTTGGGTTGTACAATTTTTAGAATAAGGTAATCCTGTAAGTTCATCTATAACCTCTTCACATTCTTCCCAAGATAAAAATCCTTCTCCCCAATCAACTTGAAGTTTTTTATTTTCTTGTTCAAGTCCTATTTCTTTTAAGATATTTTCTTCTGCTAATAAATAAGCCCCATAAGCATTATTAGATTTTTTGTTAGTAAATTCTATCCAAGTCCCCCATCGAAAATCATCCTCAAGAGATTGCAAAGCCCCTCCTGCATTATTTATTGCATCTGAAAGAGTACAAACTGGTTTATAACTACCACCGTAAAAAGTATTGTAAAGGGCTAACTTAACTTCTAAACTAAAAGGACTACATAAAAAAGCTAATTTGGAGCCGTAAATATATTCTCCTATAACTCCATCAGCTATATCAGTCATCATCCCTTTAAAATCAGTAACAAAAAGAGGGTTTCCTTCAAACCCGTTATTAATCCAATTTACTATTGAGGTAGTCATCTGTCTTACTGCTATTTTAGCCACTTGCCAAGCAATTCCATCAAGAATAAATTCCTTATTATCCATAGCAAAAGCAAATGCAGATTGAACATATTGTTCAGCTGTGTTTAGAACATTAGTTATTTTATTTAATCCTACTTCAACTACTGTTATAGCCTCAATTTTTTTAGGTTGCATTAAAAATATTGAAGGAATAATAATAACCGTTATTAATAGAGATGAAATTGTTTTTTTAAAAATTAAATTTTTTATAAACATTATATTATTTAAAAATTAATATTTTTTTTCTTAAAATATTTACCTAATTCTACTGATACATCAATTACTTTATTAGTTGTATTTGAATAATTTTTTGCTCCCGCTAAACCTAATATAGGGTCTTCAAAAACTAAAACCATTTGTTTAGTATCTCCAATCATTTGTTCAAATAAATTAATTAAATTTAAATGATAATTTTTTATTTCATTTGGGACTTCTAATTGAATCAAACTATCAATAAAACTTTTATAAAAAACAGTATTTGATTTAATTTCTTCAAGTATCTCTGGGTCTTCATTGTCTAAAGATTCTTTTAAAATAACATTATCGTCTCGTAATGTTGGGTTTTTTGAAAATACAGTTTTTAACTCATCAGCATATTTTTGAAGAGTTTCTTTAGAAGAATCATAAACTATTTTAATATCATTTAAAGTTAAATAATTTATATCTTGCTCTATTTCTAAATTAGAAGAAGTTATCTTTTTAATAAATATTTCCTGCTCTTCTGTTCCTAATGTTCCGTTTTGTTTTAAAGCTACATAACCAGTGAATATTTCCCTTGCTAAGATATCTGTTTGTGTCAAAGTGGTTTGTGTATTTTCTAAAGAATTATTCTTTTGAGTTGTTGTTATATTGTTTAAACTACCTTCTCCTTTTACTAAAGGATCTCTTTGGTTTAAAACTTCATCATTGTCATTCATTCCATCCCCATCGCTATCAGGATTGTTAGGATCAGTTTTCCAAAGAATTTCTTCCCAATCTTTTAAACCGTCTTCGTCTGAATCTATCAAGTTAATCCTTTGAACTAATTCTTGAGTAGTTTCATTTTCTTCTGCTGAAACGTAATTTACTTTGTTGTTTCTATATTCTAAAACAATAAAAAACACACCAAAAAACACTAAAACAATAGCAATAATTATCAGTAGTTTTTTGATCTTGGGATTCATATCCATTCCGATAAATTATATCATTTTTTATATATATTTTTTAATAAATTGTGAATAACTTTAACGAGTCGAAAGCCTGCCTGCCGGCAGGCAGGTCTATAAAGTCCATAAAATCGAAAGTCATAAAAATTAAAAACTTTATAAAATAGGTTAAAAGAGGATTGTTTAATAAGTCCTTGTTGTGCTATAAAAAACCAAAACCTCAAACATCGTCATCCCTGCCTATCCCTGCGCGCCTGCAGGCGTGGGCAGGCAGGTTAGGGTATTATGTATATGAATTTTGCATCGCAAAATCCGTCTCTGCGAGGAGAGAAATTTTAAAAAAGAAATAGCCCAACTAGTTGGGCTATTTTTTTTTAAAATTTCTGACGCGGCAGTCTAAAAAAAACAAAAAATATTTGGAAATGTTATTTCCAAATATTTTTAAATTATGACTCATTAGAGCCATAAAACAATCCAACACCTCAACGACTTGAGGTGTTGGATTTTATTTAAATTTTGAGTTCTTGATACAAATCTTTCCAATTATCAACAGAAAGGTCTTCTGCTCTAGTTTTTGGGGAAATGTTAAGTTTTTCTAATATTGAAACAAGGTCTTCTTTAGGTAATATTTTTGAAAGATTATTCACTAAAACCTTTCTTTTACTGGAAAAAGCTTGATGAATTAAATCAAAGAACTTTTCTTCATCTATATTTTTGAAAAAGTCTTTAGATATTTTATCTATTAAAAGAATAGCCGAATCAACCTTTGGTTGTGGAGAAAAGTATTTAGCAGGAATAGTTTTGATATATTTTGGTATTCCATAGACTTTAACACTTAAAGATAGAATATTTTCTTTGGGCTTTTTTGTGTCCTTTTCCCCTACTATCCGATTAGCTACTTCCTTTTGAACCATTAAAACCATTTGAGATGGTTGAAAATCAGAGGATAAAAAATTCCTTATCAGTTTTCCTGTAATATAATAAGGAATATTCGCCACCACTTTATACCCATCAAAATCTGTGGGGGTTTCACCCCCACATAATTCTGTTTTTAATCCGTCAGTTGTTGAATTGGGGTCAAAATTTAAAATATCTCCACGAATTAAGGTGAATTTACCTTTTTTTATTTCTTCTGCAAATTTTTCCTTTAAAAAATAGATTAAACGGTCGTCTTTTTCTACAGCTACCACTTTTTTAGCTTTTTCAAGAAGTTTTTCAGTTAAAGCCCCTTTTCCTGGGCCCACCTCCAAAACAATATCATTTTCCTGAACATCAGCAGTCGAAATAATCTTATCTAAAATAGTAGATGATTTTAAGAAATTCTGCCCCAAAGATTTTTTAGCGATAATTTTTTCCATTACAGTTGGTTATTTGTATTTAATTATCAAATAGTATGTATTATGTACAATAAAATAGCAATAAATAAAAATTTATGGATCTCTTTATAGGCTCACGAAGACGAATCACTAAAGTGATTAGTAATGAATTCTACCAAAAGCAAAATTCGTCTTTACGAGGAGGTACGACGAAGCAATCCCTTATTTAAATTACATTTTCATATATATTAAATTTATAAATATGAGTGATTACAAGACGAAACCTTGACATTATACTTAAAACAGTGTATGATTAAATTAGAAAATTAATGTAGTTTTATAGTTTAAAACCAAAAAAAGGAGATATAAGAAGATAAAGGACGAGTTCATAAACAATATTAAAATTAAAAGGAGTTCAAAATGAAAAAATTTATCCATATGGACAACATCTATTTAAATCCTATAAATATATCGGTTGGTATGCTTTTTTTACCTATGATTCTTCTAATGTTATATATGATTTCACCGTATGAAAAAATTGTAAATTTTTATTACTCTACAAAAAAGTGTGTTGTCGTCGATGATTGGGGGAAGATTAATGCTGGAGAAATTTACGTTATTGAAAATAATATAGATTTTTTTGACCCGATGGAAAGTACCTTTGCCCAATATATGTTCCCTATAGAGATAGCCTCAAAAATGGGATATACCTTAGTTAAAGGTAGTCTTGTTAGAGTTTGTGGTTTCCTAAAAGATAGTGAGGTTGAGGTTAAATTATCTCTTTTAAAAGAAGGAGATTTAAGTAAATTAGGTGCTTACAAATCTCCTATTAGTCAATTTATAGAAGGTACAGATGATGGTTTTCTTATTATAAAAATAAAAACCTTGGTTAAGGCTATAAAAAAAATATAATTTAAGAAACTAAAAAGGACGACAAACGGAGCTTGTCGTCCTTTCTCTAATTACTTAATTCTTAATTACCTAATTTCTAATCCACCATCCGCCAGCTGGCGGAGGCGGACTAAAAAATAAATCTTTACCACTCCAAATATTGAATCTTTTCCTCGTCATCTTGGGAAAGGCTTTCCTCTCCTGCATCGGTATATTCTAGTAAACTTTCTGGAATATCAGTGATAAATTCCGAAACTGTATTGGAGCGACGAGAACCAAAAATAGTTCGCATAGATGTATAGGAAAGAAATAATTTTTTACGAGCTCTAGTTAAGGCAACATAAAATAATCTTCTTTCTTCCTCGCTTCTTTCTGTACTATTTTCTGCCATCATTTTTGATGGAAAGAGTCCGTCTTCTAACCCTGTGATAAACACATTATCAAACTCAAGTCCTTTAGCTGCGTGAATTGTCATTAATTTGACTGCTCCTGTGTCTTTATCCATTTCATCTTGGTCGCTAGTTAAGGCTACTTCTTCTAATAATTTTTCTAATCCCTCACCTAATGGTATAGAATCATATTTAACAGCTAGAGAAACTAATTCCTTCATATTAGAAAGTCTTTCTAAATCGTCCTCAGTTCCTCTTTTATATTGTTCTGCCACTCCTGATTCAGAAATAATAAACTTAATTAAATCAGATGGTTTTAATGTTTCAGAGTTTTTTTGGATATTTGATAAAACATCTCGGTAAGCTTGGACTTTAATTTTTACAGTTGGGCTAAGTTCGTTTTCTTGGTCTGTAACTATTTTAGCTAGGGTTACTTTTCCAATCCCTCGAGCAGGGGTGTTGATAGTTCTCTTAAGACTAGTTAGGTCTTGAGGATTTAAAGATACTTTTAAATAAGCAATAATATCTTTGATTTCTTTACGGTCAAAGAACTTTGTACCTAGGACTTGGTAAGGTACATTATTATTAAGAAAAGCTTCCTCGAGCACACGGGATTGGAAATTAGTCCTGTATAATACGGCGATTTCTTTAGGTGAGACATTTTCTTCGTTGATTAAAGTTTTGCATTTTTGAGCTACAAAATTAGCTTCGTCCCCTTCGTTATAGGCTAAATAAATTCCAATTTTTTCTCCTTCAGAGTTTTTAGTGAAAAGATTTTTCTCTTGCCTTTGTGAATTTTTCTGAATAATTTCATTAGCTGCATTCAAAATATTCTTGGAAGAGCGATAATTTTCTTCTAATAAAATAGTTTGAGCTTTTTTGAAGTCCTTTTCAAAATTCAAAATGTTTTGAATATTGGCTCCTCTCCAAGAATAAATATTTTGGTCTGCATCCCCCACCACACAAATATTTTGGTGTTTCTTTGATAGTAATTGAGCAATTTTGTATTGCACCTTATTGGTGTCCTGGTATTCATCTACATGAATTTGTTGCCAACGATTTTGGTATTTTTCCAGAACTTCTTTATTGGTTTGTAATAGAACTGCTGTTTTCAAAAGTAAGTCATCAAAATCTAAAGAAGATTCTTTTTGAAGAGTTTCTTCATATTGTTTCCAAACTTTAGCGGTAATCTTTAAAAGAAATTCACTTCCGTGTTGGGATGAATGACTAATCCTATCTTCAAAAGTTGAAGCTGTAATAAATTTTCCTTTTTGACGAGAGATTAAACCTAGGATTTTTTTAGGTTCGTATTGTTTAGGGTCTAGGTCTAAAGAAACTACAATATCTTTAATTATTTTTTGAGCATCGTTTTTATCTAGAATAGAAAAGTTCTTAGGAATATTCACTTCTCTGAAATTTTCTCTCAGGATATATACTCCGAGAGAGTGGAAAGTTTTGATAAAAGGTTGGTTATGAAAAGTAATAGGTAGATTTAATTCTTTGTCTTGGTTAATTAATTCTAAAACCCTTTCTTTCATTTCTTTAGCCGCTTTGTTGGTAAAAGTTACGGCTAAAATATTTTCAGGAGCAATTCCTTGTTTTATTAAATGCAAAATACGATATGTAATTGTTCTGGTTTTTCCAGCCCCTGCTCCCGCTAAAATTAAAAGAGGACCTGTTTTATGCAAGACCGCTTTTTGTTGTTCAGGGTTTAGTTCGTCTAAATAATTCATGAGCACTAGTATAACACATCTGTATTATGTATTAAGTATTATGTATTATGTATAAGGGCGAAGCAAAGTTTCACTCTCTCACCTCTCAACAAAGAATATTTGTAGAATGCGTTTTTTGAAATGGTTGGGCTTGGGTTTGGGTTTCAAAAAACACATTATACAAATATTCTAACCCCTCTTTTTTATCCACAGTTTCGCTAGACTGAGGTACTCAAACTGATAAAATTATAGAAGATATTTTAAATATAGATAAAATTTTTAAAAGTTAAAAGTCGTTGACTTTTTAAAGTTTTTTGGTATTATATTAACATATTTAAGTAATACTGAATTGATAGAAAATGACCGAATGTCCGTATAAATTTAACATTTAGGCTTATTATACATAATATAAAAGACCTTGTTTCCACGAAAATACGGCTGAAACAAGCGATTAAAACAGATTTTAGCATTTTCGTTGTAAAAAATGCTGGTTTTTTTGTGGTTTTAGCTATATTAATAACACCTTCTATTAGTAATGCAGGTGTTTTTTCAATAGTTTCTGGATGGTTCGAAAACACTGCTGAGGCTTCAGTTAATACAAATAATAGTAGTTTAAACTCACAAAACATGGCTTTATTAAAAGCTTCTATTAGTAGTAATTTTAATTCAGCTCAAGGAGGTGGAGAAATAGTGATCGTAGACGATTCTGCTCTTTCTTCTGAAACTGGACCAAGCGGGACAATGGCAAATATTGAAGAGCGTCCTAATTCAGATAAAATTGCCACATATATAGTACGTGATGGTGATACCTTAGGACAAATCGCTGAAATGTTTGGTGTTTCTGTGGGTACTATTATTTGGTCAAATGACATAAAACAAGGAGATTTAATTAAAAATGGGCAAGTTTTGAGTATATTACCTATTTCTGGGGTTAAACATACTGTATCTAAAGGAGAAACTCTTGCTTCTATTGTTAAGAAATACAAAGGAGACTTGAAAGAAACACGACAATATAACAACTTATTAGAAGATGAAACTCTTGCTATTGGGGACGAGGTTGTTATTCCGGGAGGAATTGATGCACTTCCAGCTCCTATTACATCAAAAAGTTCTTCTTTAACACAAAGCATCTTGAGAAATCAAATAAATGTTAGAGGGACTAGCGGACCTGAATATTCAGGTTACTACATCAGACCTCTTTCAGGAGGAAGAGTCTCTCAAAATTTACATGGTTATAATGCTATAGATTTCGCTGCTCCAATAGGAACACCTATTCTAGCAGCTGCTTCAGGAGAAGTAATTATTTCAAAAGATAATGGTTATTGGAATGGTGGTTATGGTAACTATATTGTAATTAAACACAGTAATGGAACTCAAACCTTATATGCACATAATAGTTCCAATATAGTATGGTCTGGTTATCATGTGGTTCAAGGCCAAGTAATTGGATATATGGGTTCAACAGGAAGATCAACTGGTTCTCATGTTCACTTTGAAGTGCGTGGAGCAAAGAATCCTTTCTAGAAATAAAAACAAAAAACACTTGGAGATATCTCCAAGTGTTTTTTGTTTTTGTTTCTAGAATTATAAATTAAAATTGTTTAAAATTATTACCTTGTGATGCTTGGGTGAAATCTGTCTGAATTTTTTGTAAATCTCGTTTTTTAAATTCATGCTCTCTTTCTGTTGTTTTTATGATTCCTGAAATTCTATTTGTTTCGTATTCGTTTGTTTTTATTTCTGATTTCAGTTTAGGAATTTCATTTTCAAGTTGTTTTATTTCTGTTTTGAGTTTTTGTAAATCATTTTCTTTTTGTTTTAATTCTTGGGTTTTTTGAGGTTTTTCTGTCTGTAGTGTTTGTAATTTTGTTTTGAGTTGTTGAAGCTCTGTTAATTCTCTGGTTACTTCTTGTTGAAGTTGGTCAAGAGCTCTTTTTAAATTCATTTGATCCATATTATTTAAGTATTAGCGTTCGCCTACCAGTAATTTAATTGGTTGGGGACATGTTATTAATAATATATATAATAACATTTATTATATAATTTTCCCCTATACCTGTTGGTAGTAGGAATAATGAGGGACTGCGAGATTTTTTGATTAAAAATCTCTTGCTTTTTCCTAAACTATCAGTATAGTTTTGAGAGGTAGTTTAACTTTTAATAAACACTAGGAGGTCTTATGTTAGTAAAAACTTTTTCCAAAGTAGTCAAAAGTCAAGAACCAAAAGCTTTTGAATCCTTTATAAGAGAGGTTAATGGTTTTTATGAAAGAGTTACCAGTATTGGTAAACCGCAATTTAACCAGAGTTCTACAGTTGTTGAAGGTGTGATGATGACCCATCACACCGCCATCGTGTATTACAAAAAGAACTCATAAAACCTTTTTCGGACGATATTGGATAGCCTCCAATATGTGTTCCGGAAGAATTTCAGGTGACTGGCTCAAATCAGCGATGGTTTGAGCCAGTTTTATTATTTTATGATAAGCCCGAGCAGATAATTCTAAACTAGTGGCAGACTGGTTTAGAATTTTTTTAGTTTCCGGATTTAAGAAAACTAATTTTTCTATATCCTTAGCAGACATATTTGCATTATTATTGGTTTTTGAATTAGAAAATCTTTTTAATTGAGTTTCTCTTGCCTTACCTACCCTCTTTTGAATATCGATACTTTTTTCAAGACTTTCATTTTTAACAGATAATTTTGAGTATTCAATATTAGAAACTTCAACCCACATATCAATTCTGTCTATTATTGGTCCTGATAATTTCCTTTGGTAATTCAATATTTGGGTGGGTGTACAGACGCATTCTTTTTTAGTGCCGTAATTCCCACAAGGACAAGGATTCATGGTAGCAATTAAAATAAAATCAGCAGGAAAGGTAGCTGTGCCTCTAGCTCTGGAAATGTTAACAATCCCATCTTCTAAAGGTTGGCGAAGTGATTCGATAGACCTTTTTTCGAATTCAGGGAATTCATCTAAGAATAATATTCCTTTGTGAGCTAGAGTAACTTCCCCTGGTTTAGGATTGGTTCCCCCACCTACAAGAGCCACATAAGAAGTAGTATGGTGAGGAGAACGAAAAGGAGGAGAAATAATTAAATCACCATTAGATACCCCAGCCACTGAATGAATAGCCGTGGTTTCTAAAATATCTTCAAAAGAAAGAGGAGGGAGAATTTCTCTAAAGGCTTTAGCTAACATTGTTTTCCCAGTCCCAGGAGGTCCATACATTGCAATGTTGTGACCACCAGAGGCAGCGATTTCTAATCCTCGTTTAGCAGTTTCTTGTCCTTTTACATCAGCAAAATCGATTTCAGGAATTAGATTTATATATTCTATTTTGGTGCGAGGAGCTTCTCTTAATTCGCAAATTAATTCTTTTTCAGTTTCAGTTGAATTTAGGTGACGGCTTAATTGAGCCAAGTCTCTTACTCCAAAGATTTTAATTCCTTCAATTAAAGCTCCTTCTTTTACATTGTCTTGTGGAAGATAAACTTCTTCAAAACCTTTTCTTTTAGCTTCACGCACTAAAGAGAGAGTACCGTTTATTTTTCGTAATTTTCCATCAAGAGTTAATTCACCTAAAAATATTTTATTTTGTGGGTTAAAGGTAATATCTTCTGAAGCTAGAAGAAAAGCTAATGCAATACCTAAATCAAAATTAGGACCCTCTTTTTTTATATTTGCTGGGGCAAGAGAAGTGGTAGTTTTCCAATTTCTTTTTTTAGGAGATTTAAAGCCACTATTTTTTATAGCGGCGGATACCCTGTCTTTAGATTCTTTAATCGCTGTGTCGGGTAATCCTACTATTGAAAAGTTATTTAAAGTTCCTTTTGTAATATCTGTTTCAATATCAACAATATATGCTTTAAGCATATTTGTTTGAGCTGAGTGGACTTTTGAAAAATTCATCCCGTTAGAGATAGTCTGTTATTAACAGACGACCTTAATTAAATTAATAATTTATATTTCCTCTTTATATGAAACTAAACACACAACCTAGAAATCATTAAATCTCTAACGGGATTCATATTAAATACATTTTAATACATTTAAGACATAAAGTAGAACCGGTACTGTGGAAATAAAAACACTCGAAGATTTTATCTTCAAGTGTTTAAAGTTTTATATTAGGTTAGCCATTCATGTGTTCCTTACAGGTTGTAGCTGCTGGATTGGCTTCTAAGCGGTCTTCTTCAATAGGATGTCCTGACACCTCACACATTCCGTATGTACCATCTTCAATTCTTTTTAATGCCTCTTTTACATTTCTAAAACGAATTTCCAAGTCCGAAACAATAGCATTTCTCTCTCCTAATTCTTCTAAATCATCAGCATTATCATTATCATCTGATTTATCATCATCATTTATAGTTCCTATTCCAGATTTCGCAACCCAATCATCAGGGTTTTCACCACCTACTACCCCTATTCCTTTTAATTCTTTAGTTAAAAGTTCTAATTCTTTTTCCAAAGCTTCTTTGTATTTTTTAGTATCCATATATTTTTTATTAAATTAATAAATTTATTATATCATAAAATTAATATATCTTGAGAAAAAATTTACTTTGCAAATTTTTTGAATTTTAACTTTATGGATTTTACAGACCTGCCTACTCCTGCGCACTGGCAGGCGTGGGCAGGCAGGCTTTCAACCATATATTATCTTTCTCTTGAACTAATAGTCAAACGATCAAATATTTCTTGTAATGATGCTTTGCTTGTCGTTATAATAATTGTATTTTTATCTATAAAGGAATAAGCAAAGATTATATCTCCCGAATCATCCAAAACAGCCCGAGTATCTTTGTTTTTTATAATTATGTCCTTAAATTCAAATTCTCCTGATCTTAAACCCTTTTCTGAGATAGAAGGTCTGTTTTCTACGAAAAGAGGTCTTAAATCTCCAATTATATTTTTCTCCCAGGTAAGCATTTCAGGAAATATATTATCAAAAGAGGTAGTTTTTAAAATTAAGAAAGGGTAATCTTGTGAAGATGAATAATAACCAAACATAAAATCAGGCTCAATAAATCTTAAAAGAGTTTCTGAAGCCCTTGAGTTAATTAAATAAAATAATTCTCTTGTGCTTACAATAGATTTTCCAACTAAGTTATTTTCGTCATATCTTTTTGTTATATACAGGTGTAATAAAGAGCCTAAAGGTAAATTAGTGCTTTCTAAATTACTTTGAATTAGTTTTGTTAACTTGACTACATTTAAATTATCTAAAAAAATTTCTCTTTGATATTCTGAATAAATAAATGATTTTACTTCTATATTTTCTACTTTTATAATAGGGGTTGGTTTATAATAATAAACAGATATTACAAAAAATACTCCAGAAATTACTAAAAATAAACTTAACAAACTCAAATATATTTTTTTTCTTGTTGTTTTGTTAATTTTTTTAATATTACCAATTTTCTTTTTATTAATATCTTTCTTTTTTTCTTCAGCAATAATAGCTTCAGTTAAAGAAATTTTATCAGTTTTAATTACCTTAGCTAAATCTCCTCGATATGTTCTAATTGCAATTGGATTTTCTTTTTTGATTTCTTCAGTAGGAATTACTTTTTCATCAGTGTTAACTTTAGGTAATTCTATGTCGTCTTCTAAACTATACCGTTGTTTTTTTATAGGTAATATTTCTTTATTGGTTGCTTTTTCTAAAGAGGATCCTTTATCTCCTAAATTTACACCAGGAGGAATTGATATTAGTTCATCTTGTTTTTTTTCTAAATTTTCTATCTCGTTTATTGGAGAAGTTTTTAAGCTTGAGTCCAGTTCTTTTTGTAAGTCTGACTTTACAGATTCCTCTGTATGTTCATTAAGTGGAACCCGTGGGGTATTTTCATTTAAAAAACCTTCTTTTTTTGGATTTTCTTTTTTAATTATTTCTATTAAACCATCTTCTTCTAAAGAACTGATATCTTGATCTTTAGATGCTAAAGCTTTGTTTAAATTATTTACTGTGTTTTCTAGTTTGATATTATTATCAACTTCTGTTTGTGATGTTTGTTGGTCTGGATTACTTTTCATTTTTACTTCGTTGCTAATTGATTCCTGTGATTCTATTTTAATACCCAAATCTTCCATTGGTTTTATATCCAAAGTATCAACTTGAGTCCTTTCTGCTGTTCCTTGATTCAAGTTTTCTGAGTTTTGATTTTCTTCTTTTTCCATTATTAGAATTATATCATTAAAACATTAAAACATAAAAACATTAAAAAACGAGTAAGACAAAAGTCTTACTCGTTTTTTAGGCTTATAGTTTATTCAGTTTTAGGTAAATCTTTTATTTCTATTGTTGTTTGAGGAGTTGTAGGCACTTCGGGTTTTTTAATGAATTGAGGGTCAGCATCTTTGATAGATAATTTCATTTTTCCTTTTTCCATTTCTTTTATAACCACTGGCACAATCATTCCTTCTTTCAAGACTTTATTAATGTCCTCCACACGGAAAGGAGCTACTTCAGAGATATGTACCATCCCTTCAGTTTTAGCCCCAATTTCTACAATAGCACCGAAGTCAAACATTTTGATTATTTTCCCTTCGAATCTTTCCCCTACTGTATATTCTCGAGTTAATTCTAAAATAGTTTTTTGAGCTTCTTCTATTCCAGTTGCTGGTCCTGTAATAAATAATCTTCCGTCATCTTCAATATCAATTTCTACTCCTGTCTTTTCTCGGATTTCATTAATTACTTTTCCTCCTGATCCAATTACTCCTCCAATTTGTTCTGGTTTAATTTGCATTTGTAGAATTCTTGGAGCGTTTGGAGCTAGGTCTTTTCTTGGTTTCGGAATTTCCGCCTCAATAACATCTAGAATTTGGAAACGAGCTTTTTCAGCCTGAATTAGAGCTTCAGAAAGAATTTTAATAGGCACTCCTGTTACTTTAACATCCATTTGAATAGCCGTAATTCCGTTTCTTGTTCCTGTTACTTTAAAATCCATATCTCCATAATGGTCTTCTGGTCCTTGAATATCTGTTAAAATTTTATAATTATTTTCGTCTCCCATCATTAATCCCATAGCAATTCCTGCTACTGGAGCTTTGATAGGCACACCTGCGTCCATCAAGGCTATAGTAGAACCACAAGTAGAAGCCATTGAGGTTGATCCGTTGGAAGCCATAGCTTCTGAAACGATTCTAATTGTATAAGGGAATTCTTCTTCTGATGGTAATACGGCCAACAAAGCTTTTTCGGCTAACATTCCGTGCCCAATCATTCTTCTGTTGAATCCTCCTACTCTTCCTGTTTCCCCTACTGAATATGGAGGGAAATTATAATGATGGAAATATCTTTTTGTTGTTCCTTCATTTTCTATATCATTTAACATCAGAGTGTCTTTGGGACCACCTAAAGTTAAAGCAGAAAATACATGAGTCCCTCCTCTATAAAATACCCCAGTGCCATGGGCAGTTGGTGAAATCACCCCTGCTTTGGCAACTAAGGCTCGTATTTGGTCCATAGCTCTTCCGTCTACTCGCATATCCTCATTTAAGGCTCTTTGGTGGATAATGTCGTCAGTTATTTTTTCGTAAAGACCTAAAGCTAAAGATTTATTTTCCTCTTCAAAATTTTCTTTAAAAGCTTTCATCCATTCATCTTTGATTTGGTTAATGGCTTTTTTACCGTTTTCTCCAAAAATTTCTGTAGTAATTCTGGTTTCAAAATTTTCTTTAAAATAATTTAAAGCTTCTGCACTCAATTCTTCTTTTTCTATTACTCTCTTTTCTTTTCCAATTTCAGAAATAATTTCTTTTTGCCAAGTTTGGATTTTTTCAATTTCTTCTGACGCTTTCAAAAAAGCTTGTGACCCTAATTCGTTTGAAATTTGATTTGCTCGGATTTCCATCATATTAAGATTTCCATCCTTCCCACAAGTCATTAAATCTAATTTAGTTCCTTCTAAAGGTATTTGAGAATTTAAATTCACTAATAACTCATTGTTATTATTAGCTGTAATTCTTATTGCTGAAACAGGTCCCTCCCAAGGTATAT
This sequence comes from Patescibacteria group bacterium, assembly GCA_018817595.1. GTDB lineage: Bacteria > Patescibacteriota > Minisyncoccia > Phycocordibacterales > UBA12079 > JAHITU01. The sequence goes on along the minus strand of JAHITU010000004.1, from coordinate 13,844 downwards.
CAGATGTTCCTAGAGCCAATGAAGCTCCATTCACTGCTAAAACATCAGGGCTACATTTTCCCAAAGACAAAACTGAAGCGATTACTTGGATATCATTTCGAATAGAAGAATCAAAAAGTGGTCGGATAGTTCTATCTACTATTCTTCCGTTTAATACAGCATTAGATGAAGGCATTCCTTCTTTTCTCATAAATTGACTACCTAGGATTTTTCCCACAGCATAGAATTTTTCTTCAAACTCTACAGAAAGAGGAAACCAATCTTGACCCTCTCTTTTGTTGTCTGACATAACAGCAGTGACCATTACAACTGTATCTTCACAACTTAAAATAACTGAACCATTAGTTTGGTTAGCTAAATCACTGAATTGAGCTGTGATTTTTTTTCCGCCAATTTCTAACGAGTATTCTTTTGTTTGCATATATAAATTAGTCGAAAGTTAAAAGTTGAAAGTTCGTAAAGTTTTTTAATTTAGAAAAATTAATATGCAATTTTTCTACTTTTGACTTTATGAACCTTAAGAACTTTTAACTCTCTTGCTCTTCAAATTCCAGACTTGAAAGAAATTTCAAATCTATTTATCTGAAGAGCAAATTAATATTAATAGATTTAGTATACCAATTTTTAAGGAAAATTCTAGCCTTTTATATAAAAAACCAACAACTCAAGTCGTTGAGTTGTTGGTTTTTTCTATTCATTTAATCTTTTTGAAATCTTTTGATAGATATCTTCTCTGTGCCTAATTCCTATAATTAAACATTCTTTCTTTTTTATATCTATTCTGAAAATAACCCTATATTTTCCAACCCTTAATTTTCTATAATTACCTAGAAGTTTTCTTAAAGGAAAAGAATATAATTCGGGGTAACTTGTAAGTTTTTGTTGAATAGATTTTTTAATAATATCTTTGTTTTTACTAGATATTTTTTTAAGATCAATAGATAAAACTACTGGTTCTAAAATGATGTTATATTTTTTTACTCCCAACATACATCTTCAAATTTTATATATTTACCTTTTGAGTTTTTCTCTCTATCATTGATAAGTTTTTCAATTTGATAATCTTCGTGGATTTCTATTGCCATTTCTAAAAGCTCTCTAGCTTTTGTGGCTACAGGTTTTTGTTCCTTTTTAGAAATCATTTCTAAAAAAGTTTTATCATCCTTGGATAATGTGATATTTAGTCTTTGTTTTGTTGGGCTGATCATTGTATTAGTGTATCACTTTTGTGTCACCTTTGCAAAATATAAAAGTAATATTAAATAGTAATTCTTCCGTCTTGTGCTTTTTTGTTTAAAATAGGATTTTTTTGCACTTTTTTAGAAGAGCTTTGTTTCTTTTGTTGAGGTTTATTTTGTTGCTTCCCTTTTTGTTTTCGTTGGGTATTTCTTTTTCCATAATTCATTAAATATTTTTGTGGATCAGAATCAAGATCAAGAAAATCATCTGCCGCTTCAATCAGTTTTGAAGAAGATGATTTTCCAAATGCAATTACTTCAACTTGGCAACCTTGGCTTATTTGTAAGTATTCAACCAAAGGAATATAATCCCCGTCTCCAGAAACGATTATAACAGTATCTAATTTAGGTGATATTTTAATTGCATCGACGGCTAAACCAACATCCCAATCAGCTTTTTTAGCTCCTCCAAAAAATATTTGTAGGTCTTTTGTTTTTGTTTCTATTCCAAGTTTTACTAAAGCATCAAAGAAAGTTGATTCTTCCCCTGATTCTGTAGTAATAACATAAGCAATAGCTCTGATTAATGCTCTATCAGCTACAGCATCTTCTAAAATTTGTTTAAAGTTAGCTTTGGCTGAGTACAGATTTCTTGCACTATGATAAAGATTTTGAGCATCAATAAAAATCCCTACCCTTTGTTCTTTGTGTTTAATTACGGTCATATATTTAGGTTTTAGCTATTTAGGTTATTAGCTAGTTAGAAGGAAAAAATAATAGTTTTTCCTTTTGTTTATAATTAAGTATTTATGTATATGAATTTTTGCTTTGCAAAAATTCGTTACGAAAAGTTTTACTTTTCGTCTTTGCGAGGAATGTAGCCTGCCTGCCCATGCCTGCCCATGCCTGCCGGCGCGCAGGGGCAGGCAGGCGTAGTGAAATGACGCGACAATCCAGAGTTTTAATATTAAAAAATCTATTTCATATATATGATGATTTAGACAAATATAGTATAGCAGTATTTTAAAAAAACAAAAACCGCAGAAGCGGTTGTTGTTTAAAAGTATTTTATTTTTTAAGTCCTAAAGTTTTAATTACTTTAGTATATCTCTTAACTGATTTTCTTTGTAAATATTTTAAATGTTTTCTTCTGTCTGCAACCATTTGAAGTAATCCTTTTCTTGAGTGTCTGTCTTTTCTGTGGATTTTTAAATGATTAGCTAATTCGTCAATCTTTTTGGATAAAACAGAAACCTGCACTTCTGGAGAACCAGTGTCAGTCTTGTGTGTTTGTGTCTTTTTTATTGCGTTTTCTTTCTTTGTCTTTGATAACATAACGAGTGAATAATAGCACTATTTATTAATAATTGCAAGGATAAAGTGCTGTATTTAACTATTATGTAGCCTTTATTGTCTGTATTGAAACAGTTTGTTAAAATACAGGTAAAATAGTATATTTATAAAACTTTTGTTGAAATTAGCTTTAATCTCCGAGGAAGGAGTTTTTGTCGGTATAAATACCAACAAAAGATTAAATTTAACTTCTCATTTTATAAATATACTATTTTACCAATATTTTTTGTAAATTTACTACTATGAAACTTCAATCTTCTGCGTTAGTCTGCGTTTAATCCGCATAACTTCCGCGTTTTATTAAAGAACTTCTCTGAATCCACCAATTAATTGATGAACTCGGAAAAATTATTTTTCTTTTGACTTCTTACCTAGTTTTGGTAAAATAAAGCTATCATGAAAAAGAATCAAAATAATAAAATATTTCCTGTTATTCTTCAAGAAGAAGAAAAAGGAGGTTATACTGTAATAAATCCAAGTTTTGATGGTTGTTATAGCCAAGGAGATACTATAGAAGATGCTTTAAAAAATATTAAAGAAGCTACTGAACTTTGTCTTGAAGAAAATAAAACAAAATCTAAAAAAAATAAACCTCAAAATGTTAGTTTGCATTTTATAAATCTTCCAGAATATGCCTAAACTTCCAATTATTTCAGGAAAAGAAACAATTAAAAAGTTAGAAAAACTTGGTTATGTTGTGGTTAGGAAAAAAGGAAGTCATGTAAGGTTACATCAAAATGAAGATTTAAAATTAAAACCTATTACTATTCCTTTACACAAGAGTTTGAAGTTTGGTTTGTTACATCATATTCTTAAGGATGCAAATCTTACAATAGAAGATTTTATCAAACTTTAATTTTAAAGAACTATTTATCCTCTTAACTTTCTTTTGGAAAGTTTGGCGAGACTACTATGAAACTTCAATCTTCTGCATTAGTCTGCGTTTAATCCGCATAACTTCCGCGTTTTATTAAAGAACTATCTACTATGAAACTTCAAACTTTGGTTTAAAATTTCAATAATAGGGGGAATTCACATGAACTCGTGAATTCCCCGAATTTTGAACATTTTTAAAGGACTCAGCTTTTATGAAAAGCACGGTCCTTCAAATGAATACGCTGTGTACTCAATATCTTCCATTTCATGAAGATCACTTTCTGAAATGAAAAAATTTTCAGGAGTATGAACTTTTTCAATCTCTGTGGGGTATTTTTTTGCCAAATTCTGGTAAGATGGGTCATCCTCTCTGACAACGACCCACATACTTTCACGGTTCCAACCTAAATCGGCACCGAGAACAGAAATAGAGTTCATTTTTTTAATTTCTTCAAGTCTTTCTTCTGTTTTCAACTTAGAGTTTTCCATTTTATTCTCCTTAAAAATATGTACCTTATTAACGAAATGTTAAAAAGGTGAAACTATATCCCATCCATAAACAGGGCAAAACTTTATTTTTATTAAAGAACTTCTATTTACTACTATGAAACTTCAAACCTTGGTTTAAAATTTCAATAATAGGGGGAATTCACATGAACTCGTGAATTCCCCGAATTTTGAAGAGTTCTACCGATGGTTTGAAATAACTTTTTTTGTAACGGTGTTTGTTCCGATACAGATATTAAAAGAGATTTCATTACCATTGATTTTTATCTGGAGGTATTCTTCAACCCACAGATGATAATCTTTTGGAATCAAAACCCTAGCGGTAATTTTTTTCCAGTCTTCCACTATTTCTGTTTCGATCCTCTTCCCGGTGGGAGCGAAGCGAGATGGACCTCTTGCCCAATCCCCTCCTTGAACAAAAGACACCTCCTTTCTTTGATTGATAACATCTCTTTGAAAATGTTCTTCAGAGAGAATTTCGTAATCTAATTCAATATAAGAGTCTTCCAGGAGGCTTTTTTCCTCAAAGACTTCTTTTTGGAGAATTTTGCCGACATCTATGAAATAAAGCTTTGCTTTAATTTTTTCATACGGCGTCGCCTTAATTTTTAATCCATCCATTATCTCAATTTTATATGACTTTTCACCTGTCATATCCCATCGAGAAATGAATCCTTTGTACCTGTCTGACCACTCAAGAGATAAAGCGGCTACTGTTTTTTTCAAGGAAAAATATAGCAAAATTTCTTTTTTTTCCAGATCTGTGTAAGGCCTTTCTGGGAAAAAATCGGGAAAATTTTTATATTCATCTTTTACGGTTTTGTCTGCCATAAAAGATATCTTTTTCATTATTCCTCTTTCGCAGAAAACACGATAATCAACGCTTTCTACAATTTCTCCCAGCGCTTTTATTCCTTTAAAAAACAATACTTCTTCAGAGGTTTCATTTCTTCTCGAGAATACCGCTACTGCCCGGTATTCTTTTTCAGAATCCAAAAATTTTATTTGCGACTTTGCTTTGTCGCTTAAAAAAATTATCTTCCCATAATTACTATCCTGGGAAAATATTTTTTTTGATTTTTGTTTCTTTTTGTACCAACGGCCAAAAATATTCCGATTGACCGGGTAAAAGTTTAATTCTACCTCGTATTTTTCCATAATGACCCCCTTGATTTTATAAGTTAATTATCTTATCTAAAACAATAAAATCAGTATTATCCTAGATAAGATAATTAACAATATTCAATTTTAAAGAACTATCTACTATGAAACTTCAATCTTCTGCGTTAGTCTGCGTTTAATCCGTATAACTTCCGCTTTTTATTAAAGTTTCAATAATAGGGGGAATTCACATGAACTCGTGAATTCCCCGAATTTTGAACAGATCTACGAGATTGATCCGCGCCTCCGGATCAACTCTTTTGAGTCGACTTCTTCGACTCTTGTTGAACCGTAATGAAAAGGGTTTCCTGGATAGGAAATCCTAAACGTATCGGGTCCAACCCTCTTTACTTTTTTGTCGGATGTCAGAATATCTCTGACCTTAAGAGCTGTTTCAGCTTCACTAAGGAAGCTGATTTGTTTGGCTTTTTCAAGCTCTCTCTTAAGAGAGCAAGAAAAACCGTGAGCCCCCAAGTCAAGTGGGTTGTTCACGAACTTTAGTTCGTGAACGATTTTTTCCAACTCACTAAAAAGTCTCATTGCTTCCTGTATTTTTTCTATTCTTTTTTCCATTTTAATCTCCTCTTCTCTCATCAATCTTGCCATTGAACAATTAAGTTCTTCCTAGGCGCTAGCTTGGTACGGATAAACTCGCGTATTTATCCAAGCATTTTAGATTAAATAAAGAAAATTATTAAGTTATTAGTATTATCACCTTCTAATTAACTAATTTGTTTAAAAACTAATTAACTAAAAGGTAATAACACTTTTAACTCATGGAATGTGTTCAATTTTAAAGAACTACTATTTCTCTTTATTAAGAGAGTGGAAAATACAAATTGCTTATTAGTTTTAAATTAAAAAATATAATTCTACTCCGAACTTTTCGTTATTTTCCATCTTCATTCTAAAAAAATTTCACATTAGCTATGGCTAGTGCTTCAATTTTTTTAAAATAAACCTGAAAAATCCGAAAAAGTTCTCGTAACGAATTCTATTTCATAATTCAAAACATTCTCTACTCTCTAAACAAAAAATCGGTTGTTTAACTTTTTCTTGAGTAAAAAAGTTAAACAACCGATTTTTCGATTTTTTATAACTCCTTCCTCAAAAAGTCTTGTCCTGTTAGAGATAAGAAACTAAATGTTTCTGTAAGCTCTAATAGGATTTTATTTAATTTTTAAAGTATTCTTTTCTTCCTTAACTGTATACTAGTATGATATCATAAAGTAATTTGTTTGTCAAGTCTTTTTTGACTTCATTTTTTATTACTTATCTTTAACTAATTTAATGATAGCATAGATATCTTATCTTGTCAAGTGATTTATATCACCTTTCTCAATTTACCAATGATTATTGATAAACTCGGAAAGGTGGGTAAGGTAAATCGAATTGATTTACCTTACCCCAGAAGTGAGGTTCGGCTAGGTTAGAGGTTTTAGATTGCATGGATTGCCTCCTTAAAAATCTTGAAGCAATCCTTCCCGGGAACATTCGCTATCTTATATGTTCGAAACTCGTCACCACCGTATTTGGTGAATTCTTCGAATTTATCAAGGTTTATCACCGCCGGCGTTTCCACCGAAGGGATAATCCCGAAAACGACGGCTTGTTCCAGAAGACTTCGAATGAAGTCAAACTCAAGCTTTTCCGAAAGAGGGTCAAGAGACTCTCTTTCGTGGTTGACCTGACAACTTTGGACGACCACGAAGTCGTCTTCCATCTGCACAGGTGTATTTTTATCTGAGTTTAAAAACGAACTCAGAATGATAACCAATAATGCAAGCATCAGAACCAAAAATTTTTTCATCTTCTTCTCCTTTAAATTTTTTATGAACCTCAATCTTCTATGTATATTATAGAACAATAATATATAGATTGTCAAGCATTGTAGCATTTCATGTCGCACAATATTTTATTCTATTATGTTATAATGATTTCAAATTAAAATACAAAATTAAAATGTCTAATTTAAAAAAATTAAAAAATGAATTTTTAGAATATCTAGAAATAGAAAAAGGACGCAGCCTCAAAACCGTTGAGAATTATGATAGATATTTAAATAAATTTTTAGATTATTTAGAATCAGACTCCCCCTCTGCTATTACCGATGAGAAATTAAGAAAATATCGTCTGTATTTAAATCGTCAATTAACTGGAAACAATTCAGATACTATAAAAAAGAAAACTCAAAATTATTACCTTATCGCGTTAAGAGGTTTTTTGAAATATTTAGTGAAAAGAGAAATTCAATCATTGGCTCCGGAAAAAATTGAGTTGGCTAAGGTTGGTGACCGTTCCCTTGATTTAATTAATGAAGATGAATTAAGAAGATTATTAGGAGTTTATAAAGAAAAAGATTTAGCCAGTTTAAGAAACAAAGCCATTTTAGAATTACTTTTTTCTACTGGATTACGGGTTTCAGAATTATGTGCTTTAAATTCTGATATTGATTTAAAGAAAGATGAAATGTCTGTGAGAGGAAAAGGAGATAAGGTCAGAGTGGTTTTCTTTTCTGATTCTGCTAAAAAAGCGGTTAAAGAATATTTAGCAAAAAGAAAAGATATGAGCGATGCCCTGTTTGTTTCTTTAAATACTAAAGGGCCTGCTAGTCGTTTAACGACTCGTTCAGTAGAAAGATTAGTAAAACAATCAGCTATCAAAGCAGGGATCACTAAGAAAGTAACCCCTCACATTATTCGTCACTCCTTTGCTACTGATTTGTTAGAGAATGGGGCTGATTTAAGATCAGTGCAAATGATGTTAGGTCATGCTGATATTTCTACCACTCAGATTTATACCCATATGACAGATAAACATTTAAAAGATATACATAAAAAGTTTCATGGAAAGAGGTAACCTTGTTTTTAATCAAAAACAAGGAATTTTTAATTTTTAATTTTGTAATTTTTAAAGAAATCAAAATTTTTAATGTTTAAAACTTTACGAAAATTTGCAAAGCAAATTTTCGTCATGTTTAGAAATTAAGACATTAGAAATTAATTAAAAATTAAAAATTATAAAATTAAAAATTGAGTTTGTCCGGATAAAGGACATAAAAAAGTTATCCACAGTTATGTCCTTTACAATGTCTTTTATATAAAATATTATATAGGACAGGTAGTTCATTGAGAAAAAAAATAATTTTAAATTTCTGCTGGGAAGTTACCAGCCTTTGTTAATTTGAATAAAAAGTTTATCGTTCGTACTCATAGTTAGTCCGTAGTTTGTTTTTGTTCTTTATAAATTTATCTAAAAAATATGTAAAATATACATAAAAAGTAGTAGGAAAGAAACCTCTGTTTCTTTCAAAAAATAGGGATATTCATAAAGTCCCCTTAATGAAAGCCTCATTTTGGGGACTTTTTTAATGGTTTTTTATTTCTGGATTGCTTCGCTATCGCTCGCAAAGACGAATCACTAAAGTGATTCGTAACGAATTTTACTTTTCAAAATTCGTCTTTGCGAGGAGTAGAGCATAGCGAAATGACAAAGCAATCCAGAATTTAAAAAGAAAAAAATTCGCAAAGCGAATTTTTTTGACTTTTGACATTATGGACTTTACAGGCTTTCGACTATTTCACATTATGTCTAGCTCTTATTTCCCCCAATTCCTTTTCTTGTTGAGCTTCTTTTTTCTCCTCCCCTTTTTGACTAAGTTTTGTTAGTTCAGAAATGGGCAATTTAATTAATTCTAATGTTTTAGATTCTAGGTATTCTTCTGTGTTTAATTTAGGATCATCTAGAACTTCTTCCATTAAAGCATTCAAAACCAACCCTATTTTAGGACCTGGTTTTTCATTTATTATTTCCATAATACGATTTCCGTTTATTTTAAGCATTTTAACAGAAACAGGGTCTTTCATAGCTTCTTCTATCATAGCCATATATTTTCTTAATCTATATGGTTTTTCTTTTGGTCTTCCCATTCCTATTCTGTCGCAAGTTCTAAGTTCCATTAGATCCCATACATTTTCAGGCCCTACACTGGCTATAATTCGCCTTACAGCTGATAAACTAATCTGGTCTATGTCTGAGAAGAACAAATGGTTTCTCACTAGTTTAGGGACAACTTCTATGATTTTACCAGAGAATTTTAATCTCTCTAGTATTTCACGTGAAACCCTTTCTCCTACTACGTCATGACCATAAAAAGTGTTTTCTTTTTTTATTTTATCAAATCTTTTGGTGTGAGGTTTTGCAATATCGTGTAATAAAGCCGCTAAACGTATATGTAATGGCATCTCCTTATCTGCTGAATGTTGCAAAGCTCTTAAATTATGTTCCCAAATACTGTAAATATGAGCCCCTTTTTGTGTGGACCCAATCCCCATTTCTAATTCTGGAATAATATATTTCAAAAGTCCTAGTTTTTGGCTTAAAATAACACCATTCATTGGGTTTTTTGACATTATTATCTTAACAAATTCGTCCCGAATCCTTTCTTGGGAGATATTTTCCAGATGTTTTGCAAATTTGATTATAGATTCTTGTGTTTCTGATTCTATTGAAAAGTCTAATTCAGTAGCGAAACGTACAGCTCGTAAGATTCTCAAAGCATCTTCGGTGAACCTATCATCAGGTTTCCCTACTGTTTTAATAGTTTTTTCATTTAAATCCTCTTGTCCGTTATATAAATCAACTAATGTTTCATGTGAAACATTATATGCCATGGCATTGATAGTAAAATCTCTTCTTTTTAAGTCATCTTCTAATTTTTCACTAAAAACAACTTCGTCAGGGTGACGACTATCAGAATACGCCCCTTCTATACGATAAGGTGTTACTTCTATTGTTTTTAAAGTCTCATCTGTTGTTTCTTCCGAAACAACTCCTACTGTTCCAAAAGTATTTTCATAAAAGGTATGTTCAAATAATTCTTGAATCTTTTCAGGCTTAGCATTAGTGGTAACATCCCAATCCTTGGGTGTCCTCTCTATAAGCAAATCTCGAACACAACCACCAACTAAATAAGCCTCAAAACCAGCTTTTTCGAGAGTAGATGTTACATGTGAAACCTCTTGAGGTATTTTATTTGGGTTAATCATTGAAATTAGTATAGCAATTTTTAATAAAAAATAATAGAATAATTACTATGAAAACAAAATTAATTTTTATACATGGAGCTGACCCAATAAAGTCAAAAAATAAAATAATTCAAAAGATGATTTATTTTATATATGAAAATCTTTTTAATTTTGTTCCTAAATACGGTTTTAAAAAAGAATCTTGGTCAAAAGCATTTGAAAAAGATGGATTTGATGTAATAAATATAAATTGGAATGGAAAAATAATTCCTTATGGTGTTTCTGATGCTATAAATAAAACAATCGAGGTTTTGTGGCGTGATTTAGATTGTAATTATGTATTTTTTACAGAAAGTATAGGAACAGAAATAGCCTTTTCTGCTATAGAGAAGTGTAATTACAAGAATACTAAAGGGTTTTTTGCTATTTGTCCTGTTAATAAACCTAGAGAAATCAATGATTTCCTATAATTTTTTTAAATTCAAAAGATGATATATTTGCTAGATTTTCTAATAAAATTCTTTGGCCATTTAAATTTTTTACTAAAATGAAAGGTAAAATTAATATTTTAGACATTAATAATATTAGGCATGATCAATTTGTACCTAGTTATGAATTAGACACTAAGAATACTTTGTATGGTTTAGTTAAGGAAGAAATAGATAGATTTTAAAAAACCATTCAAAAGACTGGTTTTTTAAATATGCGGGTACAAAATTTAAACACGGAGAGAATCGGTTACTCTCGTGGGTATTTATTTCGTGCTTCGCACTCATAAATACCCTACTCCATTAACCTCCACTCGGCGATTCGACTCTTCCGCTTCGCTTCAAAGTCGGCTTCGCATCGCCTCGGTTCGATTCTCTCTACTTCGCTACAAAAATAAATAAAAATAAGGCTTTCGCCTTATTTTTATGTTTTTGTGCGGGTAGAGAGAATCGAACTCTCGTTTACTGCTTGGAAGGCAGTTGTTCTACCACTAAACTATACCCGCATTATTAAATTGTATTGAACTTTAATTTATTTTTATGCTTTAAGCTTCAGTTGTTCCTGCCTCTTCGGCAGGTCGCCGATGAGGCGACTATCACTAAACTATACCCGCATTTATCTAATTTTTCTATAACGATAATCATTTTATCATATTTATTAAAAAAGAAAAGAGTTTGTATTTTTTTGATTGATGAACCTTTATTAAAAAGAAGAATAATGTATAATTACCGTAATTGTCCCTGTGGTGAAATGGATATCACAACGGTCTTCGGAACCGTTATTGTGGGTTCGAATCCTGCCAGGGACACTATACAATATTAAAACAGCACACCAGTGCTGTTTTAATATTGTATTATAGTGCCACCTGGTAGGATTCGAAAGTCGGAAGAAAATCCGAGATTTTCTGAGACGGGGTCGCAAACACTTAATAGATTTCGAGCGATAGCGAAGAAATATATTTAGTAATTTGTGACCGAATCCTGCCAGGGACATAAAGTAATAAAAACAAAGCTTTTGCCTTGTTTTTATCTTTTATTATGTTTCATACGAAACATTTTTAATAAAGAAATAAAAAAGCAGGGGTTTTGATTCCCCTGCTGTTTAAAATTGTTATTTTGGAAGGAATATAATAGCTCCCCAAAAAACAATTCCAAAAACGCACATTGCAACATTAATTTCAAAAAGTGAGAGTCCCATCTTTTGCTCCTTATTCTTTCTAATGTGTTTATAGATACTAACTAATTTTTATATTATCAGATATTTGTTAAAATATCAATAAATTAAGTTAATTTAATGTTTCACCCGAAACATTAAATGTATTTATACACACAAAACCGTGGATAACTGGGGATAAGACCGTGGATAACTTAACAACTTGACCTTTAAAAACATCCATATTTTAATGATTTTTTTGTCCAATTATCCTTATATAAGGCTTTAAATATAGCTATCTCATAAAAGTCGTCTAAAAAAGACATATTTTTGACTCTTAATTTATCTGTTTTTAAGGTTTTTAATAATAATTTCAATTACAGTGTTTAATTATTATGTTTTCATCTGTTTCTTTTATAAAACATTATGTTACTAAGTAACAATTTACTAATATATAATATGTATAAAATTTAAAACAACTTGGACACCGGGTGTCCAAGTGAGGTGTCAAAGTGAGTAATTTGTTTGAATTAAAATGTTTAAAAACAAAAACAGATTTACTATAGATTAACTTTAGATTAACTTTATAACTTTGAGATCTTATTTTCAAATGTTTCGGGTGAAACATATTTTTGATTACTTGTGGTTTCTAATATTAAATATATTTATAATTAGTGTATAATTATATTAATGGCAATATCTGAAAAAAGAAAAATAGGGAATTATGGTGAGAATTTAGCTTGTGAATTTTTAAAAAATAAAGGTTTAAAAATACAGACAAGAAATTATTTAGAAAAATGGGGAGAAATTGATATTGTAGCAATTAAGAAAAAAGGATTTTTTAGTAATAAAATAGATAAATTGCACTTTATTGAGGTAAAAACTGTTTCATGTGAAACAAAACAGGGGAGTGATCAGGAAATAATTGATGGTTATTTATTAGACGATAATATACATTTTCGTAAAACACAAAGGTTGAAGAGGGTTTTTCAAACATATTTAATGAAAGAAAATGTTTCACCCGAAACATTATGGCAATTTGATATCATAATTGTCTTTATAAATCTAAAGGACACACCTCTTCGGCGTACATGCAATTCTATAAAGGACAAAGATTATTACATTAAATATGTGGGAGATGTGATTATTTAGATTGTTAGGATATTAGGAATTAGTTAGTTAGTAAAACAAAAGGCTATTCTGATTAATCAGAATAGTCTTTTGTTTAAGTGTCGGGATGCCGGGTTCGTCCCACAGTTACTAAATATATTTCTTCGCTATCGCTCGAAATCTATTAAGTACTGTTGGACGCGGCTCGAAAAAGGACATTTAGTCCTTTTTCTATCACCGTTCGAATCCAGACTATTCTCATACTAATAATTAAAAAACCACCCAAAAAGGGTGATTTTTTAATTATTGTCGGGATGCCGGGATTCGAACCCGGAGTCGCTCGCTCCCAAAGCGAGAATGTTAGCCGTTACACCACATCCCGTATTATGTTTTTAACCTTTGTATATTAACATACTTTTATTATTTTTGAAATAAAAAACAAGGTGAATGCAATCATTGCCTTCACCTTGTCTTGTTTTCTCTTTCTATTTTAGAAAGTACGATTGGCGAAGGAGGGAATCAATCATCTGATCCCAACCAACTCCAAAACATTCTAAAGTAAGAAGAATTAACGAAATGACCGTCGCTACAGCCAAGGATATAATAACTACTTTTATATCCTTTGAAAAAAACCAATCAACAAAGGTTTTAAAATGGTTTTTAACCACCTCATCCTTGTTACTAGACCAAGATTGGGATAGGATTGTTGGTTGGAACACCCTATGTTTTTTTAGGGGGTTATTTTTATGGAAAATCCATCCTTGTGAAAACTTCATCAGTCCTCCTTCTTTAATTAGAAATTAACTTAACTTCTTAAATTATATCATTAAACAATCTATATTGTCAAATTATGTAGCATTGCAGCGTCAAGTTTACAGTTGTCAGTTCTTGTAGTCTTTCGACAGGAGTTTTTCCATCCATTCCTAAACCTCGATGTTTCTTTCTGTGATTATAGTAATAAAGAAACAAATTAAGTTGGTATTGCATTTCA
>JAHITU010000031.1 GCA_018817595.1 Patescibacteria group bacterium | reverse complement strand
AGGTTTAGTTTGTGGTTCTGTAACACCACCTTCTATTAATCACCGAACTGATTTTACTCTTACTTGTCAGAATGGGGTGGGTGATGGAGCTCCTGTAGGAACAGATACTTTTGAGATTCTACTTATCCCTAAATATCAAGAGATTTAGGAAATATTGTTAAAATTATCACAGGAACAAAAAACCAACAGTTAGCTGTTGGTTTTTTGTTCCTGTGATATAATATTCAAATGGAAAAAGAAATATATATAATAAAAGCTAATGGAGAGAAAGAATTATTTGATTCATCTAAATTGGAAAATTCTTTAAGAAGAGCGGGAGCAGATAAAAAAAAGATTTTTGATATTGTCACTAAGATAGAATCAAGTTTAGAAGATAAAATGACAACAGCCGAAATATATCGGGCTGCTTTTAAGTTATTAAATGAAGATTCCCTTATCTCTGCTTCAAAGTACTCATTAAAAAAGGCTGTGATGAGTTTAGGTCCACAAGGTTTTGTTTTTGAAGACTTCATGGGTGCGGTTTTTAAAAAATTGGGGTACAAAGTTATGTTAAGAAATAATATAAAAGGTTTATGTGTTTCTCATGAAGTTGATTTAGTTGCTCAAAATGAAGAAAAATTTTTAATGGCTGAAATTAAATTTCATAATCATCAGGGTCTCAAATCTGATTTAAAAGTTGTTTTATATGTTAAAGAAAGATTTGATGATATTGCTAAAGGTGAATTTTTTAGAAATATAAATAAAAATTTAAAGAAAGAAAATTGGTTAATTACTAACACAAAATTCAGTTCACAGGCTGTACAGTATGCTGAATGTAATCCAGATTTAAATCTAATGAGTTGGGATTATCCTCCTCAGAATAATTTGTTTGGATTAATAGGAGAAACTGGTCTTTATCCTATAACTGTATTGAACTCTTTAAGTTCAAATGATAAAAAGAGATTTTTAGAAAAAAATATATTATTGTGTAGGGATATTTTGGATGGAGGGGAATTATTAATGGATAGGTTGGATATTCCTACAGAAAAAGCCAAGATAATTTTAAAAGAGATAAAAGAATTATTAAAATAATTAAAAAATAATATGAGTTACAATTTTACAAAATTAAATGAGGAAATTAAAAATATAGAATCATGGCTTTCAAAAGAATTCTCTAATTTAAGAACTGGTACAGCTTCAATTTCTATTTTAGACAATGTTTTAGTTGAAAACTATGGAGTTATTACCCCGGTTAGTCAAATAGCCAATATCAGTATAGAGAGTGCAAAAAGTTTGAAAATTAACCCTTATGATTCTTCTTTGGTAAAAGCAATTGAAAAAGCCCTTATTAACGCTGATTTAGGTGTTTCAGTATCAGTTGATAGTTCAGGAGTAAGATTATCTTTCCCTGATTTAACAGGAGAAAGAAGAGAAGAACTTATTAAAAAAGCGAAAGATATTTTGGAGCAAGGTAAGGTAAGACTAAGAGGAGAAAGAGAAAGTGTATGGAGTGATATCCAAGCTAAAGAAAAGGAAGGGGAAATAAGTCAAGATGAAAAGTTTACCTATAAGGAAGATATGCAAAAAATAATTGATGAGGGAGGAAAGATTTTAGAAGGATTATTTATTAAGAAGGAACAAGAGATCAAGGGGTAATTTACTTTTTATTATGAATATATTAATTTTCGTTGTAGTTTTGGCTATTCTAATTTTTGTGCATGAATTAGGTCATTTTATTTTTGCAAAAAAAACCGGAATGCTGGTGGAAGAATTCGCTATTGGTTTTCCTCCAAGAATATTTAGCAGGAAGAAAGGAGAAACCCAATATTCATTTGGGATTATTCCTCTTGGTGGTTATTGTAAGATTTTAGGAGAAGATTATGACGACCCTAAACTTTCAGTCGGGCAAGGAGAGAAAAATGAAACATCTAAGAAAGAAGATAAAAGAAAGTTTGTTAATCAGCCTAAAAAAAATCAAGCCTTAGTTTTAATTGCAGGAGTTGGTTTTAACTTTATTTTAGCTTGGATATTATTTTCAATTTCTTTTGTTTCAGGAATGCCTGTTTCTGCCAGTCAATTCAAGGACAAGGTTGTAGAAGATCCCGCCTTAGTTTTAATGGATGTTATGGTTAATTCTCCTGCTGAAAATGCTGGTTTGGAAATAGGAGACACTATTTTATATTTAAATTCTGGGACTGAAGCTGTGCAGGATTTTGTTAATATAGAAACCCCAACCGATTTTATCGTTTCAACAGGAGAAAAGGAAATAGAAATTTTATATAAAAGGGGTGAAGAGATATTATTAACAAAATTAACTCCTGAGAAAGGTTTAATAAATGAAGACTCTGTTGCAATAGGTGTTTCCTTTGACGTAGTTGGTGTTGTGGATTTAGGTTTTTTTGAATCAATTTGGGAAGGTTTAAAGATGACTCTTTCTCTAATTAAAATAATAGCTTTAAGTTTGATTATGTTTGTTTATGGAATTTTCACAGGAACAAGTTCCTTGGCACAAGTTTCGGGACCAGTCGGAATAGTTTCTATGGTTGGTTCAGCCTTTGAGTTTGGTATAGTTTATTTGATGAGTTTTGTAGCTTTGATTTCTATAAACCTAGGAGTGATTAACCTAATTCCTATTCCAGCTTTGGACGGAGGTAGACTACTGTTCTTAGCTATTGAAGCTGTGAAAGGTTCACCAATGAATCCTAAAGCGGTTAACTTATTAAATCTTTTAGGATTTATTTTACTAATGGGTCTGATGTTAATTGTGACTGTTAGTGATGTCTTTAAACTTTTTTAAGAATTTGGATTTTTTCTTTATTTAAGCTATAATCCGTTTATTAATAAATTAATAAACAAGTCAAAAGTCAAAAAAATTTGTTACCCTGACGGGTGATCCTCTGTAGGGGGACAATTTTTTATCTTTTGTTTAATAAACTTTTAACTCTTGCCTGCCCCTGCGCGTCGGTAGGCGTGGGCAGGTAGGTTACAAACTTTTAACTACATATCTATGAAAACCAGAATTTTAGCAATAATAATTTTAGCCATAGCCGTTTTTATAACTTTATTTGCTCTTAGAACAGAAGAGACTAAATTTCCGTATAAATTTGGATTGGATATAGCAGGAGGGACACATCTTGTTTATAAAGCAGATGTTTCAGATTTAAATACCAACGAAATAAAAGATTCTATGGATTCTTTGAGGGATGTTATTGAGAGAAGAACTAATCTTTTTGGTGTATCAGAACCATTGGTACAAACAGAAAAATCAAGTTCAGAAGATAGTTCCAAAGAACAAAGATTAATTGTTGAACTTCCAGGAGTAACAGATATCAACATAGCTGTAGAAATGATAGGACAAACTCCTTTGTTAGAATTTAAATTAGCCAGAGAAGTTATAGGAGATACTGAAGAACCAATGGTAGAGTTCGAAAGTACAGGAATTACAGGAAGAATGATTGATAAAGCCCAATTACAGTTTAACTCAACTTCTGGTGAACCGATTGTTCTTTTGGATTTTAGTGATGAAGGCAAAGAGCTTTTTGCTAAAGTAACAAAAGAAAATATTGGGAAAATTTTAGCTATCTTCTTGGATAATGCTCCTATTTCAACTCCTGTGATTCAAGATGAAATTAAGGATGGTAAAGCCCAAATTGCTGGAGGATTTACACCTCAAGAAGCAAAATTACTTGTTAGGGATATTAATTACGGAGCTTTGCCTGTACCTATTGAGTTAATTTCAACTCAAACTATTGGAGCTTCTATTGGAGAAGACACTTTGACCAAAGGTGTTACAGCTGGTCTCTATGGTTTATTAGCTGTAATTATTTTCTTGGTTCTATGGTACAGAGTTCCAGGATTATTAGCTTCTATTTCTTTAATTATTTATATTTCAGTTTTGATGGCAATCTTTAAATTAATTCCTGTTACTCTAACCTCTGCTGGAATTGCAGGATTTATCTTATCTATTGGAATGGCTGTTGATGCAAATGTTTTGATCTTTGAAAGAATAAAAGAAGAACTAAAAGACGGAAGAGATATTGCATCTGCTATTAGTGAAGGATTTTCTCGAGCTTGGTTGAGTATCCGAGATTCGAATATTTCAAGTATTATTACCGCTGTCATTTTGTTCTGGTTTGGAACTTCT
This sequence comes from Patescibacteria group bacterium, assembly GCA_018817595.1. Taxonomy (GTDB): domain Bacteria; phylum Patescibacteriota; class Minisyncoccia; order Phycocordibacterales; family UBA12079; genus JAHITU01. The sequence goes on along the minus strand of JAHITU010000031.1, from coordinate 37,454 downwards.
TTAGTAGAGGGATTTGCTCTAACTTTTGGATTAGGGGTATTGGTGAGTATGTTGACTGCTATTTCAATTACTCGAACATTGTTATTTGCAATTAGTCCTAAACGCGATTCAAGATTTAAAAAATTCTTATTTAGTTCAGGAATAAGCGCGGAATAAATGCAGACTGGACGCGGAAGTTATGCGGATGAGATGTGGATAAAATGCGGAGTATATTAATATAAAAAATCGGAGAGGTTCAACCTCTCCGATTTTTTATAAATATTGTGGTATAATTTTATGCCAATTAAATAAAATTAAAACAAGGTCTGGAAAGCAGTAGCTTTCCAGACCTTTTTGTTTTGAGGAATAAAATTTAATTTTCAAATTCATATTCCTCAAGATTGTTGATGGTAATCTTTTCCACCCAGTTTTTTCGGGTGAATGTCATATCACAACCACGATAATAAAAATTAGGACCTTTACCCCAGCAGTTTTTTTTGCCGACTTGTAGGAAAAAAATTTGTTGCTTCCTGGAAATAATTGTCTTCGGGGATTTTTCTTCAAAACAGTATTCTCTCGGGTATTTCAGGATAACCTTTTCTACTCCATCTACTCTCTTGTAGATAAGGAGTCTTCCTACATGATGAGTGTTGGGACCTTTACCTAGGCAATGTTTCCTCCCAATTTCCAAAAAATAATCAATCTCTCTTTCAGGGATAATATGTTTGCTTTTATGTGTGAAAAGATTTTTTGCTGTGTCCATGATTTCTCCTTATTGAAAGTTTTAAAATTCCATTTCGTAATTTTCGGGATCTTCTAAACTAATATACTCAAGACCTCTTATATCACGAACATATACAAGGATACCATTGGAATAATGAACACAAGGACCATTACCTGGGCGAGCTTCTCTTGCTTCGGTTTTGAACCTGTCTGTTTCAATCCCAGAAATAAATTGACGGTCTCCTATGAAGTTATTTGAATCCTCATCTATAAAGGGTTGATTAAATTTTTCTAATCTTCTCCATTGGGAAGGTTGTGGCATTTTTAAAACCTCCATAAAAATATTATTTGTTAGGGACTTTTTTCTGTCTAAACTATACAAAAAAAAGATTAAATTGTCTACCGTGGAAATTTTTTTTAAAATTAGAGTGCTTCTAACACTCCTATTTTTTAAAAAATGATGATATTTTAAAATTTTGATTAAATTGTAATAATAAGGTAATATTATAGCTATATGAAGCAATCTAAATTATTTACAAAAACAAGAAAAGAAGCTCCTAAAGATGAAGTATCTAAAAATGCTCAACTTTTAATTAGAGCTGGTTTTGTGAATAAAGAAATGACAGGTGTCTATTCTCTTTTACCTTTAGGTTTAAGAGTTGTTGAAAAAATTTCCGAAATCATAAAAGAAGAAATGAATAATATTGGGGGGATTCAGGTAAAGAGTACAGCTCTACAAAAGCAAGAAGTTTGGGAAAAAACCAATAGATGGAGTGATGATGTTGTTGATAATTGGTTTAAAACAGAACTTAAGAACGGAACTTCTTTAGGTTTAGCTTTTACTCATGAAGAAGCTTTTTCCAATTTAATGAAAAATTTTATTAGTTCGTACAAAGATTTACCTGTATATCCGTATGATGTAAGAACTATGTTTAGGAATGAATTAAGAGGTAAATCCGGCTTAATGCGAGGTCGAGAGTTTTTTTGGAAGGCTCTATATTCATTTTCTAAAGATGAAGAGGAACATAATGTTTTCTATGAAAATTCTAAGATAGCTTACAAAAATGTCTTTGAAAGAGTTGGTCTAGGAGACATAACCTATTTAACTTTTGCTTCAGGGGGAACTTTTTCTAAATTTTCACATGAATTCCAAACTATCTCGGAGGCAGGTGAAGACACCATTTATGTTGATGAAAACAAAAAAATTGCAGTTAATAAAGAAGTTTTAACTGATGATATTTTGAAAGAATTAGACTTAGATAGAGAAAAATTAGTTGAAAAAAAATCAATAGAAACAGGAAACATATTTACTTTGGGACATAAATTTTCAGAGCCATTGGGTTTGTTGTATCAAGACAAAGATGGTGAAATGAAACCTGTTTTTATGGGTTCTTATGGTATGGGAATTACAAGATTAATGGGGACTGTGGTTGAGGTTTTATCTGACGACAAAGGTCTAGTTTGGCCAGAATCAATCGCTCCTTTTAAATTTCATTTATTAAGTTTAGGTCAAGATGAAAAATCAGAGGAAATTTACAAACAATTAACAGAAAAAGGAGTAGAAGTTTTATTTGACGATAGAGAGGTTAGCGCTGGGGAGAAGTTTGCTGACTCTGATTTATTAGGAATTCCTTATCGTTTAGTCATTAGCCAAAAATCTTTAGATAACGGAGGAATAGAAATTAAAAAAAGAGATGAACAAGGATCAAAAATTATTTCTATTGAAGAGCTTTTAGGAATGTAAAATAATATGCAAAAACCAAAATTTTTCGACAAAATGAAAAGAAAGTTTAAAAATTTATTCTCAAATAATATTGGGATTGATTTAGGTACTGCAAATACCTTGGTTTATGTAGAAGATAGAGGAATTGTTCTAAATGAACCTTCTGTGGTGGCCCTAAATAGAAAAACTGGAAGAGTTGTGGCTGTGGGGAAACAAGCCCAAGATATGATAGGGAGAACTCCTTTGCATATTGTGGCTGTGAGACCTTTGGTGGACGGAGTAATTTCAGACTTCGAAGTAACAGAAGAAATGATTGCTTATCTTTTAAACAAGGCACAAGGAAATTCTAGAAAAATTATTGGGCCTCGCGTAGTCGTGGGGGTACCTTCAGGAATTACCAATGTAGAAACTAGAGCCGTACGAGATGCTGTAAGAAATGCCGGAGCCAGAGAAGTTCATCTTATCGAAGAACCTATGGTAGCTGCTATTGGTAGCCGACTACCTATCAAGGATGCTATTGGTTCTGTAGTTATTGATATTGGAGGAGGAACAACAGATATCGCTATTATGTCTTTGGGCGGGGTTGTGAATTCCAAAAATATGAGAATTGCTGGGGATAGATTTAACGATGATATTATTCAATATGTAAGATCTAAATTTAAAATTTTGATTGGGGAAAAAACAGCTGAAAGGTTAAAAATTGATATTTGTTCGGCTATTCCTTTAGATGTTCCTTTAGAAACAACTATGCGAGGCAGGGATTTGATTTCAGGTTTACCTAAAGAAATAAAAATAAATGATACTCATATTAGAAAAGCTATTTCTCAATCTCTTGTTTTGTTATTGGATGGAGTAAAACAAGTTTTGGAAATGACTCCTCCAGAAATAGTAGCTGACATTTTAAATCGAGGAGTTTATCTTTCAGGAGGAGGTGCTTTAATTAAGAATTTAGACAAATTATTGGCTGACGTAATAAAAGTTCCTGTCTATGTAGTAGATAACCCATTGACAGCAGTGGCAAGAGGAACAGGGGTTGTTTTGGAGGATATAGATAGTTTTAGGGAAGTTTTAATTCAAGATGATGATGGTATATCTCTCAAAGAATAACAAAAAAAATAATTTTAAAAAAAATGGAACAATATTCTTATTTTTTTTATTGTTATTCCTACTATTCTTTTTTGGGAAATTATCTTTTCTTAACAAACCTTTAAGCTTTATTGTTAAACCAATTTCAAATCTAAAAACTAATTCTAGTGAATTAGTCAGTGACTTCTTTTCCTTTCTTGATTCAAAAGAGAATTTATTAAGAGAAAATAAATTACTTAAAGATAATCTCTCTAAGAATGAATTAATTTTAATTAATAAAAAATTAATATTACAAGAGAATTTAGCTTTAAAGAAAATGTTGGGAAGGACTGAATTAGAATCTAATTTAATTTTGGCAAATGTTATTTTAAAACCTGGTTTATCTATTTATAATTCTTTAATAATTGATGTGGGGTTAGAGAATGAAATTAAAAAAGGGGATAAGGTGTTTGCTGGGGAAGATATAATTATTGGTGAAATTGAAGAAGTATTTAAAAAATCTTCAAAAGTTAGACTATATTCTTTTCCTAAAGACAAAATAGAGGTTGTGATTGGTTTTAATAAAATATTAACCATTGCTGAAGGTAAAGGGGATGGAGTTTTTGAAATAAGATTACCTCAAGGAACTAATATAGAAAGAGGTGATTTTGTTACTTTCCCAGAAGAAAATTTGAATGTTCTAGGAGTAGTCGAAGAGATAATTATGAATCCAGAGGATCCTTTTGAAACTATTTTGTTTAAAAGTCCTGTAAATATTTTTGAATTAAGATGGGTGCAGATAAGACAAGAATAATAATTACTTTGTGTTTGTTTCTAGGTATTTTTATTTTACCTTGGTGGCTTTTGGCTGTATTATTTATTTTAGGATTTATTAAAATTAACTATTATTATGAAGGTTTAATATTGGCTCTTATTTATGATATATTTTATTTTATTGAAAGAGATTTATTTTTAGGGTTGCCTGTATTTTTTGTTTCTCTTGTTATCTTTTTTATTTTTAGTGAGTCGGTCCGTAAGCAGTTAAGGGTATAGAGAGTCAAAAGTCCATAAAGTCTATAAAGTCTATAAAGTCAAACGTCACGGATTTTGGCGAAGCCAAAATCCGTAACGAATCACTTTAGTGATTCGTTTTCGTGAGCCATAGCGAAGCGATCCAGAAACAACAAAAATTTGCTCCGCAAGTTTTTAAAAAAACGACTTTCGACTTTAAGGACTTTACAGACTTTCGACTAATTTATTATTATGTTTTTAAGAAACTTTAAAAGAAGATTTTTGGGAAGAAGAAATCAGGTTGATATTACCCCTGATGATATTTTTTTAGATTCTAGTAATTTACCTGATTTTGATACTTTTCAGTTTGAAGGTCAAATAGAAAAAACTATTTCTAGAAGAACCATTTTTTTATTAGGTTGTTTTTTTATGTGTATTTTAATTTTGTTTTCTTTCAGGGTCAAAAATTTACAGATAACCCAAGGAGCATTCTTTTCTTCAAAAGGGGATAATAATCGCCTAAAACATTCTATTATTTTTTCTGAAAGAGGAATCATTTATGATAGAAATGGGGAAGAGTTGGTTTGGAATTCTCCTCAAAAAAAAGAGGACCAAGAATTTTTCAAGAGAGAGTATTCTGATTATAAGGGATTGGCTCATATATTGGGTTATGTAGGATATCCTCTTAAAGATAGTTCAGGAAATTATTATCAAACTGATTATATTGGAAAATCAGGAGTAGAAAGCTTTTTTAATGAAAAAATGAGTGGAGAAAATGGATTAAAAATTATAGAAGAAGATGCTTCTTTTAATATAATTTCAGAGTCTTCAATTAAGTTTCCTGAGTGTGGAGAATCTGTAATTTTGTCAGTGGATGCTAAAATACAAAATGCTCTTTATGGTTATATGGAATCATTGGCTAAAAATGTTGATTTCAAAGGAGGAGCTGCTGTTTTGATGAACGTTCAAAATGGTGAAATTTTAGCTATGGTTTCTTATCCTGAATTTGATTTGAAAATAATGTCAGATGGGGAAGATAAAGAAACAATTGCAAAATTTAATTTAGATCAACAAAAACCATATTTAAGTAGGGCAACCATGGGACTTTACACTCCTGGGTCAATTGTAAAACCATTTTTATCTGTAGCGGCATTGAATGAGGAAATAATTAGTCCCTACAAATCAATTTATAGTTCGGGTTCTATCTCTATTCAAAATCCCTATTTCGAAGATAAGCAAACTGTTTTTAAGGACTGGAAAGCTCATGGTTGGACAGATATGAGACAAGCTTTATCGGTTTCTTCTGATGTCTATTTTTATGCTATTGGGGGAGGATATAAAGACCAAGTCGGTCTTGGAATTGAAAAAATAAATGAATATATAAAATTATTTGGTTTTAGTGAAGAAACAGGGGTTGAAGGGTTTATTGAAGAAAGGGGTGTGATTCCTAATCCTAAATGGAAAGCCGAGAATTTTGATGGAGAGGAATGGTCAATTGGAAATACTTACCATACTGCTATTGGACAATATGGTTTCCAAGTGACTCCATTACAGGCAGTGAGAGCTATTTCTACTATCGCCAATGAAGGAAAATTATTGAAACCCACTATTCTTAAAAAAGAAGGTGAATCAACTGATTATAGAAAATTAAATATTCCCGAAGAATATTTCAAAGTAGTAAAAGATGGAATGCGATTGGCTGTAACCGATGGGACTGCCAAAGGTTTGTATTTATCTTTTATAGATGTTTCAGCTAAAACAGGAACAGCTGAAAGAGGTGTTTTGAAAGACAGGGTTAACTCCTGGATTTTGGGTTATTATCCTTCTGACGAGCCTAAATATGCCTTTGTAGTAATAATGGAAGAAGGACCTGTTCATAATACTATTGGAGGTTTATATGTGATGAGACAATTATTAGAGTGGATGAATATTCATACACCAGAATATCTAAAATAGTTGAAAGTTTGTAAAGTTCATAAAGTCAAAAGTGAAGAATTTTGCTTTGTAAAATTCGTAGAGCGAATTTTTTTAACGCTAATTAGCTAAAAGCTAACCCTTAATTTCCTAATTTTAAAGCTTGTAAAAGCAATAGGCAATTGCTATAATCAAACATAATTAATTAAAATATAATTGAAAAATTTACTTTAGTAAATTTTTTAGCTAAAGGCTAAAAGCTATAAGCTAACCTACTAACTATGACTGAATACTTATCACAACAAAAACATAAAGAGTTTTTAGACGAATTGGACTATTTAAAAACAACAAGAAGACAAGAAGTTGCTGAACAACTTAAAGAAGCTCGTTCTTTGGGTGATTTAAGTGAGAATGCTGAATACCATCAAGCTCGAGAAGACCAAGCAAATATAGAAAAAAGAATTAGCGATTTACAAAATATTTTAGACAATGCAATTATTGTTAAAAAAGGTTCATCTACTAACGTTGGAATTGGAGCAAATGTAACTGTTCAAAAGAAAGGAGAAAAAGAGAAAAAAGAATTTAATATCGTTGGTTCTCAAGAAGCTAATATGGCTGAAGCTAAAATTTCAGTTTCTTCACCTTTAGTAACAGCAATGTTAGGAAAAACAAAGGGAGAATCTTTTACTTTTAACTCACCAAAAGGGAAAATGGAATACAAAATAATTGATATTAAGTAAGTCAAAAGTCCATAAAGTCCATAAGGTCCATAAAGTTAAAAAAATTACAATGTAAATTTTTTAAATACTTTTGACTTTCGACTTTAAAAACTTTCGACTAGACAAAGTCATGGCTTCACTAGAAGAAATAAAACAAACTCGTTTAGAGAAAAAAAATAAACTAGAACAAAAAGGAATAAATCCATATCCAGCTGATGTGGACTTTTCACATTCTCTTAAAGAAGTAATCGAAAAATTTGAAGAAAATTTAGAAGTAAAATTGGTTGGAAGAATAATGTCTTTGCGTGGCCAAGGAGCTTTGTTATTTTTTAATTTTTTTGACGGAACAGAAACTTTTCAAGGAGTATTAAAGAAAGATATCATTGGAGATGATAAATTCGACTTTTTTGAAGAGGTTGTTGATATCGGTGACTTTATAGAAGTGTCAGGAAAACTATTTACAACAAAGAGAGGACAGCAATCCGTTGAAGTTTCCGATTGGAGAATCATTTCTAAAACACTCCGACCTTTACCAGAAAAATGGCATGGACTTCAAGACATCGAACAAAAATATAGAAAAAGATATTTAGATGTTTTGATGGATTCTGATTCTTTTAAATTATTCCAAATTAGAGCAAAAGTGGTTTCAAAAATAAGAGAGATATTGAATGAAGAAGACTTTATGGAAGTAGAAACTCCAATATTGCAAAGCCAAGCATCAGGGGCTATGGCAGAGACTTTTAAAACTCATCTTAATGATTACGATATGGATATGGTTTTGAGAATTTCATTAGAGGCAGAACTTAAAATAATTATGGCAGGAGGTTATCCAGCTGTTTATGAAATTGGAAAAAATTTCCGAAATGAAGGGTCTGATTCAACTCATATGCAGGAATTCACTATGTTGGAATGGTATAAGGCTTACAAAGATTTAAATTACAATTTAGAACTAACAGAAAGAATGATAAAGACTTTAGCGGCTGAGGTAGTTGGAAAAATGCAATTCAAGATAGTTGGGGCTGATGAAAGGGAAGTTGAAATTGATTTAGATGGAGAATGGAAAAGAGTGAAATTCAATGATTTAATTTTAGAAAACACAGGAATGAACCCAGAAGGAGCCAGTCGAGATGATATAGAAGCTAAATCTTTGGAATTAGGATTTGATAAAAATGAAGTAAAAAATATATCAGACGGAAATCTATTGGATTTTATCTTTAAAAAGAGTTCAAGAAATAAAATAATTAATCCGACTTTTGTTACTCATTATCCAGGGACTTTAAAACCTTTGGCTATCCAGAACGAAGATGGAACAGCTGAAGTAGCTCAGTTAATTATTGCAGGGGCTGAAATTACTAATCAATATGCTGAATTAATTGATCCAGTGGTACAAAAAGAACTCTTGGAAAAACAAGCTCAATTAAAGGCAGAGGGGGACAAAGAGACAATGGACTATAACAATGAGTTTGTGGAAGCTATGGAATACGGAATGCCTCCTATGACTGGTTTTGGAATGGGAATTGATAGATTGGTGGCTATTTTGACAGAAAAACCAAATCTACGAGATACAGTCTTTTTTCCGATAGTAAAGCCTGTGGATAGGCAGAATTAAGAATTAAGATTTAAGAAAGACGGGCGACAACGAAGCTGTCGCCCGTCTTTTTTAATTTTAAATATGAATTACTACATCGTATATTCTTGGGGTTGGATTGATTTCCATCTATTCGGCGGGCAGGCGCAAGCTCGCAAATACGAAAATCGAAGATTTTCGTAACGGTTTGTCTGTGACAAATCGTTTTCGCGAGAAATTATTTCTTGTTAAGAAATAATTTCGTGGCGATCCAGAAATAAACAATTGCTTTAAAAATCTAGTTTTTATTTTATAAAACAATCATAAAACCTAAAACCTCTTTTCAACTTTTTCCCAATTTATATTTTCTAAATATTTTTCTATATATTGACCTTTTTCATTTGGAAGGTAATCAACCATAAAGGCATGTTCCCATAGGTCTATGGCTAAAATAATCTGTAATCCTCCTAATTGTCCTAATTCATGATCAGAAACCCATGAAATATTCAAGTTATCTTGTTTTTTATCAAAATAAACGATTACCCAACCAATGCCTCTGGTTTTTGTTACTTCTTTAATTTTTTCAATAAAGTTACCAAAAGACTCAAAATCATTGATAATCTTTTGATTTAAATTAGATTCAGGATTAATTTCTTTAAGACCTTCTTCTAATTGTTCAAAATAATATTCATGCATTCGCATTCCATTAAATTCAAAACCAAATCGACGATTTAACTCAGAAATGATATATGAATTTTGTTCTTTGTCTTGTAATAATAATTCAATTTTTTCCTGAATTAAATTAGAGTGCTTTACATATCCAGCATATAATTTAAGATGTTCTTCAATTTGTTTAGAAGAAATTCCATTAATCTCTTGAGGTAAATTAAATTCTTGAGAAGTATATTTTTGCATAATATTTTTTATTAGATTGCTAACTGGTTTAAGTTTAGCATCTTCAAATAATATTATCTAACAAGGGTGTTGATTTTGGATAATTTTTGAGTATAGTTAACTCAGGTTAGTATTTTGTTTTAAATAATAATTTGGCACCCGGGGTGCCAAATAACAAGGAGGCGTGAAATGACAGAGATAGTTCAAAAACCGAAATTGGCAGACTGGCAATTGTCAGAGTATGAGGCTGTTTTGGATAAAGCCACTGGAATTAAATTGCTTTTGGATAATCCTCCAGATGATTTGCTTTATAAGGATTTCGTTGATCTTCAGAAAAAATATTAAGCCTTGATGACTGAAAAAGTCAGGTTTTACAAGGGTTTGAAAGAAATCGTTTCTGATCCCAATACGGTTCATTTGATAAAATTGGAAACGGGTAAAATCGTCTATTTCAAAGGAGGATGGTCAGATGCCAATCATCCCCAATTCTATTATTTCAGTCCATGGTGTATTCCTTCTATGGCGATTACCACCAACGGTGCAATTGGTTATGAAAATCTTTCCAAAAAAGACTTCGTCAATTCCCTTATGAATGGAATCGGTTTTGATAAAAAGTAGTCAAACCCCCAAAGCAGGTTTCGTGTTTGAAACCTGCTTTTTAATTTATATATAAATACCTATTATACGATTATATATAATCGTATAATAGGAGTTTTGAAAATTTAGTTATTAAAAATTATTTAAACCTACCTGCCCACACCTGCCCACGCCTGCCGGCGCGCAGGGGCGCGCAGGGGCAGGCAGGAATTAAAAATTATAAAATTAAAAATTAAACAGATATTTAAAAACAGAAATGTTTATTATTTTAAAAATATGTTCAAGCTACTAAACATAATTGGCCATTAATACTTGTTTTTGCTAAAAATATCTGCTAATATACACACTATGTTAAAAATAAGATTACAAAGAGTTGGTAAAAAACACGATCCCTCATTTAGGGTTCTTTTGACTGATTCACGAAGAGGTCCTAAATCCGGAGATTTTATTGAAAATCTAGGTTTTTATGACGCAATAAGAAAAGTTAAACAAATTAAAGCTGATAGAGTAAAACATTGGATTGCTAATGGAGCGCAAGTTTCAGATACAGTTCATAATATTCTAGTTTCAGAAAATATTATTGAAGGAAAGAAAAAGAATGTTCTTCCTAAGAAATCCCCTGTAATCAACGAAGCTAAACTAAAAGCAGAAGCAGAAGCAAAGGCTAAGGCAGAAGCAAAATTGGCTGAAGAAAAAGCAACTGCCGAAGCATCAGTTGAAGCAGAAGCCACTCCAGAAGAAACAATAGAAGAAGTAACTGAAACACCTGCTGAAGAAGTTACTGAAACACCTGTTGAGGAAGTTAAGGAAGAAACACCAGTAGAAGAAAAAAAGAAAGAAGAAGCTACTGAATAATATAAAAACCTTGAATAAAAAAATATCCCAATTAATTGGGGTATTTTTTTGTTTTGTATCTTTTTATGAAGATCGTCACAAAAAGGTACAAAACAAATTATTGATATTCTACAATTCTATAAAATTGTAGAATATCAATATAGAAATAAAAAAAGAAGGAGTTTGTGGGCTCCTTCTCGGGTTTGGGGTTTACAGTTGTAATGGATTACATTCCGGTATCGTCGCCATTTTTGGCAGCTTCTGCCCAGGCATCTGATTCCATACTTCCGCCATTTCCGCGGTTTCTTTGTTCATCATTTGAATTGTCATAGCCTTTTTCGTAATCAGTGTCATCGCTTCCTTTGCTTGAACTAAACCATTTTCCCATGATAATCTCCTTTAATAAAAAAATATAAATATACTAAAAAAAGAACACCCTCTGCGTACTTCTTTTAATATCTTATTAAAAGAAATATCCTCCCTATATTTCTAGCATCATAATATCATACAATATATAAAAAACAAGACAAATAAAAAAAGCGATGGTCGGTCATCGCTTTTTTGTTTGAGTCAGTTTAAGTATTCATCCTTTATAGTTGGAATTAAACTAAAGATTATTAAGGTTAACCCTAAAATAATAAAAGTGTTATTAATAGACCAATCCATTAACAAACCAATCAAAGGGTAGAGAATGGCTGTAATTATCTTACGAAACATTTCAGCAAAAGATAATGCTGTAGTTTGATAAGAATCTTTTATATGCCCCAGCATATAATTTATAGAGAGGGTTCCTCTGGATAATCCCAAACCACTAATTACAAGGATTCCAAATATCTTAAAAAAGATATTCCCAAAAGATATTCCTATTAATATCAAAAATATTCCTGGAATTATGGAGCTCATAAATAAGTAATTTTTTCCAGAACCACAAATATTTTCCAGCTTAGAAAAATTAGACAGCACTGCAATTTGAGACAAACAAATCAAAGAATGAATTATTCCAAAATAAACAATAATTACTCCTTCTTGTTTCAAAAAAGGTTGGTAAATCCAAATTAAGAAAAAACATAAAATTTGAACAATAATTTTATCCAAAGCAATCATCGATAAAGCTTTGGAATTTCTGAAACAAAGAAATCCCTCTTTGAGAATTTTCCAATATGATTCCTTGATTGCACCATTTTTTGGTTCAATTAGAGTCAGACTTATCACAAAGGCAATGGCTGGAGAAATGGCTGTGTAAAAGACAGTTTCTCTTAAACCAATGTAGTGAGCAATAAATCCGCCTATAAAAGAACCAAGCAACATTCCTATCATAGAAATAGATTCATTTTTCCCCAATACTTTTTTCAAAAGATGTGATTGATCACAGCTTTTTAAAGAACAGGAAATAAAAGAGCTTTTTGTTCCAGAAATTAAGGAACAACCTATGGCCAAAATAGTTTCTGCTAATATAAAAACCCAAAAATTAGGAATACTAGCATAAACGACAAAACCAAGACTTTCCAAAATAAAGGCTAAAGCCAGACTTAGTTTTTTTCCAAAACGGTCAGCAAAACCTCCAGAAGGGAACTCGAACACAAAACAACATACCATAAACCATGATTGTAGACTTAATGTTTGAGAAAGGGTTAATCCTCCCCAGTCTGTAAAAAAAGGACGAGGACGCTACTTAAAAAGAAAAAACCACCAAAAAAACTAATGATGTAGATTTTCCAAATATTTGCTTTCATGAGAATCTCCTTTGTCCAATCTTTTTTAAGATTTAGGACTTTTGAATTTTAAAAGAACTTTCTGGTGAATCTAGTTAGATTCAAAAATTTACTAAATATAGTTTTTCAAACTATATTAGCTCCTCGGCTCGATAATCTAAAAAGTTTTTTAGATTATTCTCGCTCTACGGCGCTAATAAAAACCCGACTTTTATTTAGTCGAGAAAGTTCTAAGGAGATTGGTTTTAATTATTTTATAGGTTACAGTTTAAAAATAATTCTAAAATACTCACGACTAAATATAAATAGATTGTTAGCACACATAGGAAAAGACCCAGTGATGGCTTTCTTATAATCTACTCTATTTAGTTTTTGTGAATTTCTTATATTCATACCTAAATAATACATTTATTTTAAATATGTGTCAATGATTTTAGCTGAATTAAAACCTGAAAAACTTTATCTTTTCTTTATAATGAATTTGTTAGTATTAGTATAGTAGGGGAGGTGCTTGCCTTTGGGTTTTTTATATTATTACATATAGTATTTATATTAACTCTAACCAAAAAACTCACCTTAAAGTATCTAAAATGCTTTGATCTAGGCCTGATTCAATGGCTATGGGTATAGCCATTGAAAATCTAACCTAAAAAACATTCTACAATTCTATAGAATTGTAGAATGAAAAAATATAATTACAAAAAGCTAACAAAAAATAAAAATAGAAAATTATACAGAAAATTGCAGGCACCGGGTGCCTGCAATTTTTTAAAAACCACTTAGTAACTCAACTACTAAGTGGTTTTGGTTTTTATGGAAAATTTAAGAAATCTTTATCTTTTCTTCATCTTTGGTTTTGTATAATTTGTTTATTAGTTAAAACACCTATTTAAATAGGTTAAGAAATATTATGGTTAAAAAAATACAACCTACAGCTGAAAAGGATAAACCTGTTTTTCCACCTAAACATCATACTAAGAAAAATATTCCTTTCGTGCAAAAGAAATCTTTGAAAAAAGAAGAAGAGGAATATAGTAAAAAGATTTTATATTCTTAATATCTAATTTAGATTAAGGTAATTATTAATTAATAATATTTAAAATATGATGGAAGAAAAAATGTGTGCTTGTGGGCATCCTTGTGAGATGCATGAACCTATGGAATCTAGTGATGTAGCGGTTGATGAAAAAATTGTTAATAGGGAAAGGTATGGGAAATGTAAAATGGAGGGTTGTTCTTGTACAATGAGTGATGGTTGTGAAGACTTTAGTGAAGAGGAAGAAATTAGCGAAATGGAACAAATTGAGGAATAAAAACAAAACCACTTAGTAACTCAACTACTAAGTGGTTTTGTTTTTTATTGTTGGAGTTTTCTGAGATACTATTTATACACAATTGTCAACGGAAATTCGTTGACATTTTTTGTAAAATGGTTTATTCTAATGTCTTAGAGTTTTATCTGCACTAATTGAGTTCTGATAGAAGGCAAAACTACTTTTTTAATAATTAAAAGACTATCCAGAAAATTTTGGTATAGCGCTTTTTGTGTTATGTGTATATCTTATTTATTTAGATATAATAAATCACATAGGAAACACTTTTTTACTAGTATAACATAATATTTTGGATGACAAAATATAGTATTATTCCAAGCTACATTTTGTAATTCAAAAAATAAAAAAGAAATAAACTTTCTATGACAAAAACAATTAAAAGGGAGCAAAAACATTTCAAGAAGTATAATGAATCTCGTGTAGAACTCCCAAACTTGGTTGAAGCCCAATTACTTTCATATCAAGCTTTTGTAGATAAAGGAATTGCTGAAGTACTTTCAGAATTCACCCCCATCGAAGATTATTCAGGAAAAAAATTCAAAATTGAATTTCTAGATTATGAATTTATCAAACCTGACACAAATGAGTTTGAAGCTAAATCAAACAAGCAAAATTATCAAGCTGGTATTAAAGCTAAAGTTAAGTTAACTAATAAAATTTTAAAGATTGAAAAAGAGCAAGAAATATTCTTGACTGATTTTCCTATGATGACTGAACATGGAACTTTCATCATTAACGGAGTAGAAAGAGTTGTAGTTCCTCAATTGGCCAGATCATTTGGAATGTTCTTTACCATGCAAGAATTAAAAGGAGGAAGATATTTTGGAGTAAAGATTTTACCAGCTAGAGGTTCTTGGATAGAAATGGATACTGAACCAGATGGAATGATATATGTAAAGATTGATAGAAAGAGAAAATTCTTGGTGAGTTCGTTGCTTAGAGTTTTAGCTCCAGAAGGAACAGAAAATGTAGCTGATTTATTTAAAGATAAAGCAACAAAAGAAATTATTGAAAAATGTATTAAACATGATCCTGCTAAAAATAGAGGAGATTCATTTATTGAAATTCATAAAAGATTAAGAGATGGGGAATTGACCACAGCTAGCCATGCTGAAGTATTCGTTAATTCTGTTTTTTCAGAAGAAAGATATGATTTACATAAAGTAGGAAGGCATTATTTCAATCAAAGATTTGATAAACCTATGGATAAAAAGGAATTAGAAAGAACTACTCTTTCTATTGATGATTTGATAACTTCTATTGAATACATTGTTTCCTTAAATAATACTCCAAATGCTTTGCCAGATGATATTGATCACCTAGGTTCAAGAAGATTGAAATATTTTGGCGAAATGATTCAACAAAAATTCAGAGTAGGAATGTTCCAAATTCAAAGAAATATTCAAGACAGAATGTCTATTATTGGAGTAGATGCTACTTTACCAATGCAATTTGTTAGTCCTCGACCTCTACAAGCAAGAATCAAGGAATTCTTTACCACAAACCAATTATCACAATTCATGCTTCAAGATAATATCTTGGCAGAATTGGAACACTTGAGAACTGTATCAGCTTTGGGACCCGGAGGATTGGTAAGAGAAAGAGCTTCTATTGAAGTGCGTGACGTTCACCCTTCTCACTATGGAAGACTATGTCCTATTCAAACACCTGAAGGTCAAAACATCGGTTTGATTTTGCGTTTGGCTAATTATGCCAAAGTAAATGATTTCGGAATGATTGAAACTCCTTATGCTAAGGTAGTCAAAGGACAAGTAACTAAAGAAATTGCATTCTTAAATGCAGCTGATGAACAAAGATATAATATTGCTGATGCGACAGTTGAAATTGATGCTAATGGAAAAATCAAAGACAAATTAGTCGAGGTTCGTATTGCTGGAAATCCTGGAATGGTTGGCAAAGATAAAGTTGATTACATTGACGTTTCTTCAAAACAAGCTTTCTCAGTAGCCACATCAATGATTCCTTTCTTAAATCACGATGATGCCAACAGAGCCTTGATGGGATCAAACATGCAAAAACAATCAGTGCCTTGTATTAACCCGGATGCTCCGTTGGTTGCTACAGGTATTGAAGAAAGAGCCGCTAGAGCAACCGGGAGAATGGTTCTTGCTAAAGAATCAGGAGTAGTTACTGCTATGGATGCCAATATGATTAAAGTAAAAGGGAATGACGGAAAAGAAATCGAATATCCTTTGATTTCCTTTATGCGAACAAATAACTTCTCTGCTTTGAGTCAAAGACCTTCTGTGGATTTAAATCAGAAAGTTAAAAAAGGAGATATTCTAGCTGATTGTTCATCAACTGATAATGGTCAGATTTCCTTAGGTCAAAACATTTTGATTGCCTTTATGTCATGGTATGGAGCAAATTACGAAGATGCGATTATTATTTCTGACCGATTAGTAAAAGAAGATAAATTTACTTCTATTCAAGTAGAAGAATTTATGGAAGATGTTCGTGATACTAAATTAGGAGAAGAAGTTACAACTCATGATATTCCAAATGTAGGAGAAGGTAAATTAAAAAATCTTGATGAAGATGGAATTATTAGAGTAGGAGCAGAAGTTTTCCCTGGAGATATTTTAGTAGGTAAAATTACTCCTAAGGGAGAAACTCAATTGACACCAGAAGAAAGATTACTAAGATCAATTTTTGGAGAAAAAGCCCAAGATGTGAAAGATACTTCTTTGAGAGTTAAAGGTGGAAAGAGAGGATTCGTAATCGGAGTAAAAGTATTCTCAAGAGATAAAGGAGAAATCAACGAACCTGGAGTAATCAAGAGAATTTATGTTGAGGTAGCTCAATTAAGAAACGTATCTGTCGGAGACAAATTAGCCGGAAGACACGGAAACAAAGGGGTTATTTCAAGAGTATTACCAAGAGAAGATATGCCTTATATGGCAGACGGAACTCCTATTGATATTATTTTGACACCCTTAGGAGTACCTTCCCGTATGAACCTAGGACAGATTTTAGAATTGCACCTAGGAATGGCTGCCAAAAAATTAAACTATCAAGCAGTAGTGCCTCCTTTTGCTGGAGCAACAGAAGAGGAAATTAAAGACGAATTAGAAAAAGCTGGTTACTCAAGAAGTGGTACTATGCCTCTTTATGATGGATTAACTGGAGAAAAATTCAATCAAGATATTGCAGTTGGTTATATGTATATGCTTAAACTTCACCACATGGTAGATGATAAGATGCACTCAAGATCAATTGGACCATACTCTCTTATCAATCAACAACCACTTGGAGGTAAAGCTCAAAGAGGAGGTCAGAGATTTGGAGAGATGGAAGTTTGGGCTTTACTTGGTCATGGTACTGCTCACATTTTGAGAGAAGTTTTGACTATTAAGTCAGACGATATTATTGGTAGATCTGCAGCCTTTGATGCAATCGTTAAGGGAAATGAAATTCCTGAACCGAACTTACCAGCATCATTCAAAGTATTGTTGAAAAACTTACGAGGATTGGCGTTAGATATAGATTTAAAAAAGAGTAAATAATCTAAATTAATTTTAAAAATAAAAAATTATGCAAAATAAAAATCTAGAAAATAATAACGCTTTCTCTCACGACAACGAGAACAAAGAAACTGATTTCGATTTAGTTTCTTTAAAATTAGCCTCACCCGAAAAAATTTTGGAATGGTCTTATGGAGAAGTTACAAAACCTGAAACAATAAACTATAGAACTCAAAGATCTGAAAAGAATGGTTTATTTGATGAAAAGATTTTTGGACCAGATAAAGATTACGAATGTTATTGTGGAAGATATAAAGGAATTAGATATAAGGGAATTATCTGTGAAAAATGTGAAGTTGAAATTACTAAATCAGTAGTTAGAAGAGAAAGAATGGGACATATTCAATTAGCCGCTCCTGTTTCTCATATTTGGTTTTTGAAATCAATCCCATCAAGAATCGCTTTGATTTTGGATATTTCTATGGCTGATTTAAGAAAGGTTATTTACTTTGCTGGTTATATAATCACTAAAATAAATGAAGATGAGAGAACTAGAATTCTTAAGGAAGTTGATGCTGAATTCAAATTGAAAATTAAGAATATTCTAGATGAAAAAACTAAAACTAAATTTAAAGAATTGTTATTAGAAGTTAAGCAAAATATTAACCTTATTCAAGAAGGGGTTGTTTTGGATGAGATTACATATAACAGATATTCTTTTAAATACGGTTCAATGTTTGAAGCTGGAATTGGTGCTGAAACTATTTATAATATTTGTAAAAAAATTGATTTAGTTAAATTAAAAGACGAATTAATTAAAGAATTGGAATCTGCTGGATCAATTAAAAAAGTAAAAATCAATAAAAGATTGGCTTTGATTAATCCAATGATTGAATCAAATGTACGACCTGAATGGATGTTCTTGACTAATATCCCTGTTATTCCTCCAGCATTGCGACCAATGGTGGTTCTAAGCGGTGGAAGGAATGCTACTTCAGATGTTAATGATTTATACAGAAGAGTAATCAACAGAAATAATCGTCTTAAGAAACTTTTGGAAATCAATGCTCCTGATGTTATTTTAAGAAACGAAAAAAGAATCTTGCAAGAAGCTGTGGATTCATTGATTGATAATTCAATTCGTTATACAGGTTCAGGTTCAGCTATGAGCCAAGCACAAAGAAGACCTTTGAAGTCATTGGCAGATAACCTAAAAGGAAAACAAGGTTTGTTCAGACAAAACCTATTGGGAAAACGTGTAGATTATTCTGCTCGTTCCGTAATTGTTGTTGGACCAAGCTTGGCTTTGAATGAATGTGGTTTGCCTAAGAAAATGGCTTTGGAATTGTTTAAACCTTTTGTTATTTCAAGAATATTGAAGGATGAATTAGCTCACAATATTAAATGGGCTGGTCGTTTGATTGATGAAGGAACTCCAGAAGTTTGGGCAATTCTTGAATCAGTAATTAAAGATAAACATGTTTTACTAAACCGTGCTCCTACTCTGCATAGATTAGGTATTCAAGCCTTTAAACCTCTTTTGATAGAAGGAAAGGCTATTCAAGTACACCCATTAGTTTGTGCTGCTTTCAATGCGGACTTCGATGGAGACCAAATGGCTGTTCACCTTCCTTTGACTGATGAAGCTCAATTAGAAGCGAAAGAAATAATGGCTGCTGATAAAAATATTCTAAAACCTGGAACAGGAGAACCTATTGTGGATCCTAAAATGGATATGGCCCTTGGTTGTTATTGGATGACAAAAATAGTAGAGGGAACAAAAGGAGAAAATAATTATTACGAAGGTGTTAATGAAGCTATTATTGCTTATGAATTTGACGAATTAGATTTAAGAGCAAAAATTCATGTTTTACCTACTGAGAGTGAAAAATATTCTCAATTCAATGGAGAATTATTTGAAACATCAGCAGGAAGATTATTATTCAACTCAGTATTACCTAGGGAGTATCCTTTTATAAATAAATCTGTAGGTAAAAAAGATTTATCAAGTTTAACTAATGATTTAATAGACCGCTACGGAATTAACAATATTGCTCCAATTTTAGGAAAGATAAAAGATTTCGGATTTAAGTATGCTACAAAATCAGGAGTAACTTGGGGGATTGATAACGTTATGGTTCCTGAAAAGAAAAAAGATGTTATTCAAGAAGGAAAAGATAGATCATCTGAAGTTTGGGATCAATATAATGAAGGTTTGTTAACTAAAGAAGAAAGACATAGAAAAAATGTCGAAATTTGGCACGATACAAAAGATAAGATTGAAGAAATAATTCCTGATACTTTGGATAAGCAAGGTTCTGCGCATATTATGTGGAGTTCTGGAGCTCGAGGTTCTATTGGGCAATTCACTCAAATGGCTGGAATGAGAGGTTTGATTCAAAACACTGCCGGAGAAACTATTGAAAACCCAGTTATTTCTTGTTTGAAAGAAGGGTTAACCCCGATTGAATACTTTACAACTACTCACGGTTCTAGAAAGGGTCTTGCCGATACTGCTTTGAACACAGCGAAATCAGGTTATTTAACAAGAAAATTATTTGATGTAGCTCAGGATGTTGTTATTATAGAAGATGATTGTGGTACTAAAGAATACATAATGTTAGGTAAAGAAATTCTTTCAGGATTAGAAATTCCGTTAATTAAAAACATTAAAGGAAGAACTTTGGCAAAAGATGTTGCTGGAGAAAATGGAAAAGTTCTATTTAAAAAAGGACATATCTTAACTAAAGAAGATGCCGTAGTTATTTTTGAGGCTGGGATTGAATCTATTCCTGTAAGGTCTCCAATGACATGTGCTACAAAGAGAGGTATTTGTCAAAAATGTTATGGAGCTGACTTAGGAAATAACTTGGAAATTGATTTAGGGGAAACTGTTGGAACAATTGCGGCTCAAGCTATTGGAGAACCGGGAACACAGTTGACCATGAGAACTTTCCATACAGGAGGTACTGCTTCCCAAGGTGGAGACATTACTCAAGGTTTACCTCGTGTTGAAGAAATTTTTGAAAAGAGAAAACCCAAGATACCTGCAGTACTTTCAAAAGTAAACGGAGAAGTTACTGATATTATCGAAGATGAAGCTGGAAAAATGATTGTTCTAATGCCTGATTTAGATAGCCGTTCATCAAAGAAAAAGAAACAACAAATTGAATATATTTTACCTTACGGAAGAATCCCTGTTGTAAAAGTTGGAGACAAGGTTGCTAAAGGAGATGTTTTGACAGATGGTTCAATTGATATAACTGAATTGTTCAAATATGCTGGTAAAATTCCTACTCAAGAATATATTATTCGTGAAGTTATTAGAATTTACGAATTACAAGGAGCTGCTACAGCTAGAAAACATATTGAGGTTATCATTAAACAAATGCTTTCAAGAAGAAAAATAATAAGTTCTGGAGATACTAATTTGACAACAGGTTCAATCGTTGAAGACTATCAATTGAAAGAAGCTAATGAAGAAGCTCTAGCAAAAAGAAAGCAAGAAGCTAAGGCAGAAAACTTGGTATTAGGAATTACAGAAGTTTCTCTTTCAAGAAATTCATTCCTATCATCAACTTCATTCCAACACACTACAAAGATGTTAATTAATGCTTCTTTGAGAGGAGCTCAAGATAATTTACTTGGTCTTAAAGAAAATATTATCATTGGTAGATTAGTTCCAGCTGGATCAGGATTTAAAGGATCTAAAAAATACAAAATGATTGAAGACCTTAAGAAGTCAAAAGTTAAAAGTTCATAAAGCCTGCCTGCCGCAGGCAGGTTCATAAAGTAAAGAATTTGCTTTGCAAATTCTCAAATTTAAATTTTAACTTTAAACTTTTAACTTTATAAACTTTTAACTAACTATTATGTCTAACAATATTGAACAAATAAAAGAGAAATTAAATATTGTTGATGTTGTTAGTTCGTATATAAAAGTAGAAAAAGCGGGGATGAATTTTAAAGCGTGTTGTCCTTTTCATAACGAAAAAACACCATCGTTTTTTATTTCTCCTGACAGAGGAACATTCAAATGTTTTGGTTGTGGTGAAGGTGGAGATATTTTTACTTTTGTGGAAAAATATGAAGGAGTTGATTTTAAAGGTTCTTTAAAAATTTTAGCAGAAAAAGCAGGGGTTGAATTAGTAAAGGAAAACCCTGAAAAAGTAAGCGAAAAAAATAGAATTTATAATGTTTTAGAAAAAACTACTACTTTTTTTGAAAATAATTTATGGGAAAATAAGGAAGCATTAGATTATTTAAAAGAAAGAGGTTTAGAAGAAAAAATTATAAAACAATTTCGTTTAGGTTTTGCCTTAAATGAATGGGAATCTCTTTATAGTCACCTAAAATCAAACGGATATATGGATACTGAAATAGAAAAGGCTGGATTAATAAAAAAGAAAACACAGGGTGGTGGTTATTATGACAGATTTAGATCGAGAATAATTTTTCCTTTGTTTGATAATTCCGACAGACCAGTGGCTTTTTCAGGACGATTGTTTGAAGTTGAGAAAGGAGAAGAAAATAAGGATACAGCTAAGTATTTGAACAGCCCAGAAACTATTTTGTTTAGTAAATCCAATATTCTTTATGCATATAATTTTGCCAAGAATACTATAAGAAAATCAGATTTTTCTATTCTAGTAGAGGGTCAAATGGATTTATTGATGAGTCATCAGGCTGGCTATACTAATACAGTGGCTAGTTCAGGAACAGCTTTAACAGAAGGTCATATTAATTTATTAAAAAGATTTTCAGATAAAATAGTGATTGCCTTTGATGGAGATGAAGCTGGGTTTAATTCAGCTTGTAAGGCATCTAAATTGGCATTAATGAATGATATGGATGTGCGGTTAGTAAAAATAGTTGATGGAATGGATCCAGCAGATCTTATTTTAAGAGATAAAGGACAGTGGAAGGATGGAATAAAAAAAGCTAAACATATCATTGATTTCTATTTCGATAAATTAAGAGATGAAGTAAAAGATAAAAGAAAATTAGGTAAGGAAGTTCAGACAAAAGTTTTACCTTTTATTTCTTTGGTAAAATCAGAAATAGAAAAGGCCGATTTTGTTCAAGACATATCTAATAAATTAGATATCCCAGTGAAAGCTATTTGGACTGAATTGCGTAAAATAAAGGTAGAATTACCAGAAAATCTGAAATACACCAGTAATGAAATGATTGATGAACTAATCGTAAAAAATGAATCTAATTTGTCTGGAAAATCTGATAGAAAGAATAATATTATAAGACAATTGTCAGGATTATATTGTTGGCAGAAGGAAAGTAAGAATTCTATTTTAGATTTAAAAGAATTTGGAGATAATTTCATAAAAATTGCAGGAGATGATATTTTTCAAAAAATATTAAAACTACCTGAAAAAATTAAGAATGAAATAATTTTTGAAGTCGAAATCTTTTATCAAGAGTTTGGAGATGATTTTGAAGATTTAAAAAATGATTTAAGGTTAAAAATAGCAGAATTATTTTTAAATCTAGAGATAGTTTTATTAGAAGAAAAAATTGAAAAATTAATTGTAGAAATTAAGGAAAATCAAATTTCAGGAAATGAAGAGATATTAGAACAAAAAATGAAAGAATATAGTGATTGTCTAAAACAAAAAGATAAATTAAAAAATTAAAAATTTATTAATAATTATAAAAAAGAAGTCGCCTCATCGGCGACCCGCCGAGGAGGCGGGAAAATGAAACAATTAAACAAATTAAGAATGATTTAAAATATAATTAATTTATTAATTAAAGTAAAATAGTGGAATGGTAAATAAAAAAACCAACAAAAAAATAACAGCTACTAAAAAGGCTTCTGGAAAGAAAGCCGTGATTAAAGCTGTGTCTTCTAAAAAAAAGCTAGTAAAGAAACCTAAAGATAAAGTTAAGGTTGTTAAAAAAGCTATAAAGTCTACTAAGTCTAAAGCTCCTAAAAAAGTTACTACAAAAGGTAGTAAAAAAGCACCTAAAGAAGTTTTTGCAAAGATGACTATTGTTCAAAAAAACAAAAAAAGGCTAGAACTATTAAAGAAAGGAAAAGAGATGGGCTTTATTACTCATGATACTATTTTAAGGGCTTTTCCTCAGGTTGAAGATGATATTCCCTTTTTGGAGGATTTATATGAACAACTTGAATCTGCAGGTATTGATGTTTTGGAATCAGGAGGAATGTTGCAAGCTGATTCAGAGTTGAAACTACCAAAAATTCCAAATTATGGCCGTTCTTTTGATTCTATTCAAATTTATCTAAAAGAAATTGGACAATATGAACTTTTAACACAATCTCAAGAAATCGAATTAGCTAAAAGAATTGCCGTTGGGGATGAGGAGGCAAAGAACTTGCTAGCTCGGGCTAACCTTAGATTGGTGGTTTCTATTGCTAAAAAATATACAGGTAGAAGCCCTGATTTAACTTTGCTGGATTTAATCCAAGAAGGTTCATTAGGTTTGTTTAAGGCGGTTGATAAGTTTGACCACACAAAAGGTTTTAAGTTTTCAACTTATGCTACTTGGTGGATTCGCCAAGCTATTACTCGTGCTTTAGCTGATCAATCCAGAACTATTAGAATTCCGGTGCATATGGTAGAAACTATTGCTAAATATAAACAAGTTTCAAGAAAGCTTTCCCAAGATTTAGGAAGAAATCCTACACCAGAAGAAATTTCTGTAGAAATGGATTTGCCTTTGGATAAAGTTTACAACATTTTTAGAATTGATAGAAGAATTGTTTCTTTGGAATCTCCTGTGGGAGGAGAAGACAGTGATGGAAAGTCTACTTTGGAAAACTTTGTAGAAGATGAAACTATTATTTCTCCTGAACAAGAATCCTCAAAGAGAATTTTAGTTGATCAAATTAAAGATATCTTGAGTGATTTAACTCAAAAGGAAAGAAAGATTTTGGAAATGAGGTCAGGAATTGAAGATGGAATCAATCACACCTTGGAAGAAGTAGGAAAAGAATTCGGAGTAACTCGTGAAAGAATTAGACAAATTGAAGCCAAAGCGCATGAAAAAATCCGTCAATCAGATAAGGTGGATAGATTGAGGAACTTTGATTTTTAAATGGATAGTAGAATGTGGAAAGTAGAGGGTAGGAGGTAGAATGTAGAGAGTGGAAACGGGCGAGGCTTTAGCCTCGCCCGTTTTTAATGATGTCTGAAAAATTTGTTTTAGATATTAGATAGGATATAATTACAAGAATGAAATTAACTAAAACAGATTTTAAAAAATATTTAATTTGCCCTGAGAGTTTCTGGTTGGAAAAGAAAAAACCAGAAGAATTTACAGGGGGTGAAATTACCGATTTTTTTAAAAAATTAATACAAGATGGTTATGATGTAGAAAATAAAGTGCAAGAAATGTTTCCTTCTGGTGTTTTTTTAGATGATGTAGATGATGATATTTTGGTTAAGAAAACTCAAGACGAGTTAGTGAAAAAGGGTACTATTTTTCAAGCTACTTTTAAATCGGACAGAGGTTTGTTTTTAAAAGCCGATGTCTTCAAATTTAACGATGAATCCGGGAAATGGGATTTGTATGAAGTTAAATCTAGTTCTGAAATAAAAACTGATTTGATGCATAATCACATCAAGGATATTGCTTTTCAGAAAATGACATTAGAGGAATGTGGAGTGGAAATAGGGAATTGTTATATCACTCATTTAAACCGAGACTATGTTAGACAAGGAGAATTAGATTTATCAAAATTATTTATTTTTGAAGAAGTTTCTAAAAGAATAGAAGAAGTTTCTGAAGAGGTTAAATATCAGGTTGATTCAGCTTTAGAATTATTAAAAAAAGATGATTTAAAAATTACTTCCTGTAATTGTCTTTATCAATCTGCAGGGCAAAGATGCGATTGTTTTGCTCAATTTAATCCTCAAGTACCTGAATATTCAACAGCTCATATTTTAAGGGGTAAAAAATTAAGAGAACTGATTGATGATAATATATATGATCCCAAAGATATTCCAGAAGATTTTGCTTTGACCGAACCACAAAAAATAAAGGTGCAATTACAAAAAATTGGAAGACCAATGATTGATGTATCTAGTATTAGAGAGACTTTGGAAAAATTAGAATATCCACTATATTTCTTGGATTACGAAACTCTTTTGAAGCCCATTCCGTTGTTAGATGGTTACAATCCTAATTCACAAATTTTGTTTCAATATTCTCTTCATGTGATGAGAGAAAAAGATACTCCACTAGAGGAAGTGGAGCATTACGAATATTTAGCCAACGATTTAGAAAGTTCCACCAAAGGGTTAGTTAAGTCTTTGAGTGAAAATATTGGACCGAGAGGTTCTGTGTTGGTTTGGTATGAGCCTTTTGAAAAAACTCGGAATATAGAATTAGGAAAATTACATCCTGAATATGAAAAATTCTTTTTGAATGTAAATGACCGAGTTTATGATTTGATGAAGATTTTTAAGAAGGATTACTTAATGCCTGAATTCAAAGGTTCAGCTTCGATTAAAAAAGTTTTACCTGTCTTGGTGCCAGAACTTTCGTATAAAGAATTAGAAGTGCAGGATGGAACTATGGCAATGTCAGCTTGGGAAGAAATGTTAAATACTAAAGATAAGGAAAGATTTGAGGAATTAAGAAAAGCTTTACTTAAATATTGCGAATTAGATACTTGGGCTATGGTTAAAATCTTTGAGGTAATTAATAAGCTATAAAGTCCTTATATTTTTGGTTTTATATTATTTGAATGCTAAAGTTCTTAAGAACTTTAGCATTCAATATGTTATAATTTATGGTATGGATAAGAAAAAAACTTATAAACAATTAGAAAGATTAGTAAAAGGTTTTTCTAATCACAGAAGGATACAGATAATAGAATTATTAAAAAAAGAACCAGAATTATCCGTTTTTGATATTTCTGATGAATTAGAAGTAAATTTCAAGACGATAGCTCATCATATCAAGAGTTTAGCTGTGGCAGGGTTAGTTATTAAAAGATACGATAATCATTCAGTAAGACATAAATTAACTAAAAACGGAAAAGAAATTCTAAAGTTCTTAAGAACTTTAGAATAAAGGTTATTAAAAAAATTAGGTTAACAAAAAAACTATCTATAAGGTATCGATACCCTATGGATAGTTTTTTGGTTAATTACCTAAAGTTATTTCAGAACCGCCTTCTGGGAGGATTTTTTCTAGGATTAATTTGTTGTTTTCTAAACAGGCTTTTTTGATTAGAATTCTTTTTTCATTTTCAAAATAATGAGCTTTGGGCCATTTATCAAATGCTTGGATTTTTAAGAAATTCTTTTGAGGGTCTTCGGTTAAATCTATAAGAGCATCTTCGGATTTTAATTTATCACAAAAAGTGGCCTTGGAGTGGTCTTGGTCTTGAGGACTAATATCACCTCCTAACCAAAGAGGAATGGTTTCTGTTAATAACCTCCCTCCTATTTTTGCTAAGGTTTTTTCAAGTTGGCTTTCTGTTGGTATTTCTGAAATGGAGTTTTCCCAAAGTGAGTAGATTTCTTGATTTATAATCGGTCCATGATCCATTTTTTCATCCAAAAGTATAATCGTAACACCTGTTTCTTTATCACCTCGCAGGATTGGACTGTGAATTGGAGTGGCTCCTCTGTATTTAGGTAATAAAGAAGGGTGAACATTTAAGGTACCTTTTTTAGGTAAATCTAAAACAGACTGAGGAATGATATTTCCATAAGCAACCACTATAAATAAATCCCAATTTTGTTTTTTTAATTGCTTTAAAAAATTCTCATTTAATTTTTCTGGCTGGAGCGTAGGAATGTTATTTTCATCTGCCCAAACTTTAACAGGGGGTGGGGTAATGATTAATTTTCTACCAACTTTGCGATCTGGTTGAGTAACAATCAAGCTCGGCATCAAATCTGTAGGGGTAGCACCTCTACTTTTTTTTAATTCTTCTAAGATATCCACGGCTATTTGAGGACTACCGAAAAATGCTATTTGTGGTTTTGGGTTATTTGTCATATATTTATATTAACATAATAAAAATATAATATGAAAGTTATTTTAACTATATGTTCAAAAAATAAGGACAAAAATGAAGTTTTAATGCCAGCACGAAAACGTTATTTAAGTGATAGAATTAAAAAAGTTGAACAAATTTCAATAAATAATAAATTACCCTTTTATATATTGTCTGGAAAATTTGGGATTATTAATTCTAATGAACTAATTCCTTTTTATGATAAGTTACTAAAGCAAGAAGATATCAAGAATCTTCTTCCTTTAGTAAGAGATCAATTAATCCAAGAAAAAATAACGGAAATTATTTTTTATGGGGAAGGAATAAACACGAAAGGCTGGAAGGCTTATTATGAAATAATAGAGAAAATTACAAATAAATTAAATATAAAATTAGAGGAAATAATAATAAAATAAGTAAATTTTGTTTTTTCTTTTTTATGTTGTATGATAAGGACAGTTAGTAGTTTTAAATATTTCTTGTAATTTTAAGGGGGTAATTATGTTTTATTTTAGTGAAATGTTTTCAGTCCCAGATTGGATTGCTTTATGTTTTTTAATCATTGTAATTTTTTTGCTCATTTTCGCTTTTTTAGGGTCAAATGAAACTCAAAAAATACCAACTTATCTTGAAAATGAGAAAGAATATTTTCCTGAAAAGTTTGAGGGGGATCAATGAAGAAAAAGAAAACTTTATTGAAAAGGATTCAAGATTCTGGAATAGATAAAGAGAAGTTTATTTCTAAAAAAAGATTTTGGCTTATTGAATTTCTCTCAAGATTAAACCATAAGTTGAAATGGTTGATTCATGATATTGATGCTAGAAACGAGAAAATGAAATTCAAATTTTAGAGGTGTTTATGACAACAATTAAGCCGTCTGTGGTAATGCACAGACGGCTGTTTTTTATATTAAATACTATTTTTCTCTAAATATGTGTCGTCTTTTCTGATATTAATAGCTTTTTCAGTAAATAGGATTCCATTCAAATGGTCTGTTTCGTGTTGGAAAGCTTGAGCTAATAAGCCAGAGCCACCAAAAGTAAAAGAATTTCCATGCTCATCATAGGCTTTGATAGTAGCTTTATTAAATCTTTCTACTTCTCCGTATAGTCCACGAACACTCAAGCAACCTTCTTCTGCCCAACATTTGTCTTTTGAAGTATTTATTATAATAGGATTGATAAAGACTAAATCATCACGGTTTTCATCTCCGAAAGCTTTTTTTGAAATTAGGAACATTCTAATTGATTCTCCTATTTGGGGGGCTGCTAAAGCAATAGCATCACTAGTGTTTTTTAAAATCTCTTTCATCTCTGAAATAGTATTCTGTATTTTAGGATTAGAAATATCAGCTAAAGGTATTTCTTTAGCTACTTTATTTAATATCTCGTCTCCTTTTTGTAATACTTTCAACATAACTCCATTATATCCTATTTTTGTCAAAAGCAAAGCTTTTTGTTTTTATTTTCGCCTATGATATAATGATTTCTATGATAATAAATTATAATGGAATAGAATCGTTTAAACTCCAGGCTGGAAATTTTGTTCTAGCTTTTAACCCCATTTCTAAGGAATCAAAACATAAACAAGTCCGTTTTGGGTCTGATGTTACTTGTATAAGTACAAACCACCCTGATTTTAATGGGATAGATCAAACAGATTCAAAAAATAAAGAAGTAATCGTAATTGATGGCCCAGGGGAATATGAAATCGCTGGTGTTTTTATAAAAGGTTTTGCTTCAGAAACAATGTACGGAGGCGGAAAATTAATAAACACTATTTATACTATTTTAATGGATAATATGAATATTGGTTTTCTCGGTGCTTTGGAGTCAAATGGTATAGAAGGAGAAGTTGGAGAAAATCTAGATTCCGTGGATATTTTGTTTGTTCCGATTGGAGGAGAAGGCACTTTAAATCCAGAGGAAGCTTATAAAATAGCTGTTAAATTTAGTGCTAAAGTGATTATCCCAATGTGTTATGGAGAAGTGGGAGAAAAGGATGCATTGAAGAGGTTCTTAAAAGTTAGTGGAAATGAGGACTTAAAATCAGTGGATAAACTGACTATCAAAAAAACTGAAGTAGATGAAAAAGATGGTGAAGTAGTTGTTTTAAAATACTAAATTTTAATCATAATGGATTTTATTCTAAATTTGAGGAACAAACCAGAAAAACAAAAAAGAATTATTTTGTTTTTTATTGTCGGATTGCTAATGTTTTTTGTTTTTAATATTTGGTTTTCTCAATTTAAGAAATCTCTAAAAACAGAAGTCAAAAATCCAATAGAAGACCTATCTTCTGTCGTTGAAATTAAAGATAATCTAGTTAATTCATATAAGGATATAATAGACGAAAAAGAAAAAATTGAAGAAAATTTACAAGAAATAGAATAATAAATGTGATATAATATAAAGAAAGTTAAAAATTATGGCTAAAGATAAAGAAAATAATATTGACCCTAAAAAAGATGAACAAATAATTCCTGTTACTGAAAAAGGAATTATAGAAACTGGTATCAGTGGGGAAATGAGAAAATCATATTTAGATTATGCTATGTCTGTGATTACTGCACGGGCTCTTCCTGATGTAAGGGACGGTTTGAAACCAGTTCACAGAAGAATTCTTTATGCTATGAATGGTTTGAATTTAACTGCCTCTGCTAAATTCAAAAAATCTGCCAATGTAGTTGGTGAAGTTCTAGGTAAATATCACCCACATGGTGATACAGCCATTTATGAAACTATGGTTAAAATGGCTCAGGATTTTTCCTACCGATATCCTTTGGTTATTGGTCAAGGAAACTTCGGGTCTATTGATGGTGATTCAGCTGCAGCTCACAGATATACAGAAGCCAAAATGTCAAAACTTTCTGGAGAATTATTAAAAGATTTAGAAAAAGATACTGTTGATTTTGTTCCTAACTATGATGGTTCTCATAAGGAACCTTTAGTATTACCAACTGTTGTCCCTAACTTACTTTTAAATGGAACCTTGGGAATTGCTGTAGGAATGGCAACCAATATCCCTCCTCACAATTTAAGAGAAATAATTGGAGCGACTATTTATTTAATTGATAATAAAGATGCTGGGGTAGATGATCTTTTGAATTTTGTTAAAGGTCCTGATTTTCCTTTGGGAGGAATTATTTTTAATCAAAAGGATATTAAACATGCTTACCAAAATGGACGAGGTGGAATTATTTGTCGAGGAGAAGCCGAAATAATAGAGACAAAATCTGGTCAATTCCAAATTATAATTACTTCTATTCCTTTCAGAGTGAATAAGGCAACCTTGATAACTAAGATAGCTCAACTGCATGGGGATAAAAAGATTGAAGGTATTCGAGCTTTAAGAGATGAATCTACAAAAGATATTCGTATTGTTATAGATTTAAAGAATAATGCCAATCCTCAAAATCTATTAAATAATTTATATAAATTTACTCAACTAGAAGAAGCTTTTCACTTTAACACCGTTGTGTTAGTTAATGGAGTTCCTCAAACTTTGTCTTTGAAATCAATGTTGGAAGAATTCATTGATCATAGAAAAGTAGTAGTGAGAAGAAGAACTGAATTTGAATTAAGAAAAGCACAGGCTCGAGAGCATATCTTGCTAGGATTGAAAATCGCCTTAGATAATATTGATGCTATTATTAAATTAATTAAAGCATCTAAAGATGTTCCCTCAGCTCGTTTTGATTTAATGAAGAAGTTTAAATTGTCAGAAATTCAAGCTAATGCTATTTTGGAAATGAAGCTGCAGAAATTAGCAGGGCTGGAAAGAAAGAAAGTAGAAGATGAATTGAAAGTTATTCAAGAATTAATTAAAAAATTAATGGGAATTTTGAAATCCACTACAAAGATTTTAGATATCATTAAAAAAGAATTAGAAGAAATTTCTGTTAAATATGGAGATGATCGAAGAACTAAGGTTGTAAAACAAGGAGTTAAATCCATTTCAGTAGAGGATTTAATTGAAGAAGAAGAAAACATTCTTGTGATGACTAACGGAGGTTATGTTAAGAGAATAAATCCTGATGAGTTTAAAAAACAAAAAAGAGGAGGAGTGGGAGTAGTTGATTTAAATACCAAAGACGAGGACTTTGTAACTAAATTTGTTAGAACCAGCACTCATAGTGATTTGTTATTCTTTAGTGATAAAGGAAAGGTTTATCAGATGAAAATGTTTGAAATTCCAGAAGGAAGACGAGCAACAAAAGGAAAATCAATAATGAATTTCTTACCTTTGGAGGGAGAGGAAAAAATAACCTCGATTTTAGCTATGCCAAAGGATGTTAAAAAAGATGAATTGGCTTTGATGATGGTAACAAAATTAGGAGTAATTAAGAAAGTAGATGCTGAGTCATTCTACTCTGTGAGAAGATCAGGTTTGATAGCAATTAATTTAGGAAGTGGTGATGAATTAATCGTAGCTTCTTTTATTGAGAAAGGAGATACAATGATTCTGACAACAAAAGAAGGACAATCAATCCGATTTGATGAGAAAGATGTTCGACCAATGGGAAGAGCAGCTGGAGGTGTAAGAGGAATTAAATTAAATAAAAAGGATGATATGGTAGTTGGGGCTTGTTTAATTAGTAAAGAAGATAAAGAACCGCATTTATTGGTTATTAGTAGTAACGGGTTTGGTAAAATGACAGATTTGAAAGAGTACAAAGTTCAAAAAAGAGGTGGTTCAGGAATCAAAACTATTAAATTAAGTTCAAAAGTAGGTGATTTAATTGCTTCTAAGGTAATTTCTGACCAAGAAGAATTTGTGGCTATTTCTAAAAAAGGACAAGTGATTAGAATTGAATTAAAAGAGGTTCCAAAATTAGGAAGACAAACTCAAGGAGTACGAGTGATGAAATTGAGAGCGGGGGATGAGGTGGCTTCGATTGTGGTACTTTAATTAGGTTATTATGGATTAGGTTTTAGGAAGTTAGAATTCAAAAGGGCGAGGCTAAAGCCTCGCCCTTTTTATTCACTTTTTTGTTTTTGTCATTGTTTTTTTGATGATATAATAATAAACGAGTTAAAAGTCCATAAAGTTCGTAAAGTTCGTAAAGTCAAAAAATTTGCAGAGCAAATTTTTCTAAAGATTTTGACTTTCGACTTTTGACATTAAGGACTTTAGACTAATTTATTATGGCTTTTACAGATCCACAAAATAATATTGATCAATTTGATTTAATGTCTGGAATGCACATTGCTGATTTAGGTGCAGGTATAGGTGCTTATGCGATAGCAGCTGCTAAAAAAGTTGGTCCTGATGGAAAGATTTTCGCTGTTGAAGTACAGAGGCGGTTTTTAGATAAAATTAGACAATCAGCCGAAATTGAACATTTATTTAATGTTAAGTCTATTTGGGGCGACGTAGAAAAAATTGGCGGTTCAAAATTAGAGGATAATTCAATGGATGCTGTTATTATTTCTAATACAATGTTTCAATTAGAAAATAAGGAAAATATTGTAAAAGAAGCCAAAAGAATACTAAAGCCTAATAGAAAGGTTTTATTTATAGAGTGGATTGATTCGGCTGGGGGTTTAGGACCAATAGATGATGATGTAGTTTCTCCTAATGAAGCCAAAAAATATTTTATGAATAATGGTTTTGATTATGAAAAAGATATTTATGCGGGGGATAATCATTATGGAATGATTTTTAAAAAAAGAGCAATTGACCCATTAACAGGAAGAGAAGAATAACCAAAATCGAAGATTTTGAATTAAAAATTTTAAATTTTAGATTTTAAATTAGGAAAAATCGCTTTACGATTTTTCCCTAACAGCTAATAACCTAATAAAATTATGTCACAATTTCAACTTATAGTTACTTCAATTTTTGGTTTTTTTATACTAATCGGGGTTATTTTGTTTGCTGGTTTCAAAACGGATCGGAATGATGTTGAAATCGGTTCTGTTTTGATTTGGGGAACTGTAGCGGATGATGTTGTTGATGAGGTACTTCATGACCTAGTTGATAGAGATTCTCGCTTTGAAAAAGTAAAATATGAACAAATTGATGATGCTAACTTTGATAGTATCTTAGCAGAAGCTATGGCTGAGGATAAAGGACCTGATTTGTTTTTTTTACCCCAAGACAAAATAATTAAACATCAAAATAAGATTTTATCTATCCCTTATGAAACATTTTCATTAAGAAACTTTAAGGATTACTTCATTGAAGAAGGGGAATTATACTTGACCGATACAGGTATATTAGCTTTACCTTTTATGATTGATCCAATGGTAATGTATTGGAATAGAGATATACATTCTCGGTTAGGTATATCAAACCCTCCTTCTTCATGGGATACTTTTTTTGCTTTTACTAAAAAAGTTACAGATAAGGATGAAAATATGAATATATTAACATCTGCTGTAGCTTTAGGAAGTTATAAAAATATAAATCACTCAAAAGAAATTTTGGCTTCTCTGATAATGCAAACAGGAAACCCTATCGTGGTAAGAGAGGGTGAGGAGTATGATGTTGTTTTAAGTAAAGATTTAGGAAGTCAGAAAACAGCAACAGAGTCTTCTCTGAGGTTTTATACAGAATTTTCAAATCCTGCTTTAGATACATATTCTTGGAATAGCTCTATGCCTAATTCTAAAAATTCTTTTTTATCTGGGGATTTAGCCCTATATTTCGGTTTTGCTAGCGAACTTGAGGATTTGAGAAATAAGAATCCTAATTTAAATTTTGATGTTACTTTTTTGCCTCAAACAGGTGATTCAAAAAACATTGTAAATTTTGGGAAAATGGAGGCTTTAGCAATATCTAAAGGTTCTAAAAATCCAGTAGGGGCCTATACTTTAGCTACAGCTTTAATTAAAGGAGAAACTTTACTATATTTAAATCTATTGACTGGTTTACCTCCTGTTTCAAAAATTATTTTAGCTAAAGAACCGATTGACCCTTATCAGAATATATTTTTTAAGGCAGCACTGACAGCTAAAGGATTTTTGGATATAAACAAAGATGAAACGAGTTTTATTTTTGAAGATATGGTTAATTCTGTAGTTTCAGGAAGGAGAAAATTAAGTGAGGCTGTTAATCGAGCTGATTTAGAAATGAATGAATTGCTAAAGTAGTCGAAAGTCTATAAAGCCTGCCTGCCGGCAGGCAGGTCCATAAAGTCAAAAGTTATGATGAAAAAAATAAAAAACAAATTAATATATAGTTTCGTCTTGATGACACTATCTGTTCCTTTTTTAAGTAAGGCTGAGTTGGTTCCATGTAAACCTACTGTTGATGAAGAAGGAAATATGGCAAATTCATGCACTTTTAATTCTTTGGTTCAATTAGTTGATAATATCATTGATTTTATAATCACAATATCAGTCTCTGTTTCTGCTATAATGTTTGCTTATGCAGGATTCTTGTATTTGAGTGGTAATCCTGGGAAAATTAAACAGGCACATGGAATTTTTAAAAATGTTGCCATTGGTTTAATATTTATTTTAGGAGCATGGTTAATAGTTAAGGCTATATTAACAGGATTAGGAGCCGAGGGGTCTAGTTTATTAAATTTTAGATAAAAAACATGAAAAAAATAATTAATAGGGTTCAATATTTATTTGTTTTAGGATTAATTTCTTTACCGTTTTTGAGTAAAGCAGCAGGAGGGGATGCTTTAACTTTAGAAAATCCTATAAGTACTCCAACTATTCAAGCTTTTATTGCTCAAATATTGGATGTTGTGGTTACTATTGCTACACCTATTGCAATTTTTGCTATTATTTACTCGGGCTTTCTTTTTGTAAAAGCTCAAGGGAAACCTGCTGAATTAGAAAATGCTAAAAAAGTTTTAATAGGAGTTTTAATAGGGGTAATGGTTATATTAGGAGCCCAGATTTTATCCGGTGTTGTAGCGGGGACAATAGAAAGCCTAAAATAATTTCAAATAGATAAAATATAGGTGAATATCTAAAAGATATTCACCTATATTAACTCCTCGGCTCGGTAATTGTAAATAACTTCACTGCGTTTCGTTATTTACAATTACTCTCGCTCTACGTTGATAATAGAAGCACTTCGTCTAATAATAACAGGGAACGAATAAATTCGTCCCCTGTTTTTTGGGTTATTTTAAGAGGATTTTAAGAGAAGAGCTCATTCGAACACCTCTTTCATCTTCCTCCCAACCGGTGAATTCATTCTTCAATGGTCCTTTTCTTAAGGACCATGTCCCTGTTTCACCTGGTTGGACATATTTTCCAATTTTTTCAATTGAAAGTCTTTCATATGTTGTCTTCACTCCAGTTTTCGGCCAGTGAACAACAAACTTTATAACTTTTTCATCCTCAGTTTTAAGGGTTTTAACAAAACCACATCTCGGTGGGCGTTTATCTGTTGGATCACTCCAGCAGTAAACCCACTTTTCAGTTTTTTTAATTTGAGTAGTGCTTTTTTTAGAATCCTTTTCATCGGGAGTTATCCAAAGAACAAAAATTAGAGTTAACGCTATTATTAAAAAAAACATTATTACTCCACTAATAGCGGCGATTTTATTATTCATTTTAAACCTCGTTTTTTTTATTCAGCTATTTATTAAGAATTTTTTTAACGACATCAGATAATCCTGGGATGTCGAAACTCTTCCCTTGACCGCTATCAATGCTTTTTCTTTGTCTGATTTCTTTTACAACATCTTCACCAAGTTCATTATAAGCTCTTTTCAACTTTCTTGCTTGTGAAATTTCGGTTTCAAGGTTCATATCTTCTTTTCTTTTTTCAAGAATTTCTACTGCAAGTCCAGAAGCTTTCTCAGCAATGGCTTCCTCTGGTTTTATATCATCGACATTTAATCTTCTGATTATAACCCCAAGATCAACAACATCACCGATGCCGTTTGCTAGAGCCTTTTGAAGGACTTCTTTCGCTTTTTCTTGTGCTGTGCTGTCGCCGGCTTTTCCTTTTTCGATTATTTCCTTAATATTCTCAAAGCTCTGGTCACCTTTAATGTGTTCTTCAATGTTTTCTCCAACTATTTTTAGGATTAGTTTTGCGCTTAGAAGATCTTTTGCGAAAGTCATTTCCTCCCATGTGTATTCTGCACACATTTGGCGATAATCTTCTCCTACTATACTTTCAAATCTTGCTAAGACACCATCTAGTCCACCATTTCTAATAAGATGAATAAATCTTTCTTCATCTGCTTCAGCAGTAATAGTTATTGAAGTATCTACAGCTCCACCACTTTGAGTCTTTTCTCCATCAGTTGATATATCTTCTTCAATTTTACAACGCGTTTTTTCAAATTTATATGTCCTGTCTTTTTTTGTCATATTCACAGGTATAAAGTGGTAAAAGAAAGGGAAGTAATTAGCAAAAAGGTCCTTTCCTTCTTTCAGATACTCTCCAGTTATTTCTCCCCAGGAAGTTATTGCCTTGTAAGTTATTGGATTAGATGTTGTTTCTTCATAACCCTTGTAAATTAAATAACTTAATCCAAAAGGGACAATCGAAACAAAACATATATACCATTTGATAAAAATACCGAAAATAAAAATGCCTGTTCCAAAAATAAAAAAAATAACAATGAATGCCCATAGTAATTTGGGCATATATTTAGTATTAACAGCAACTCTTTCTTCCATGTTTAATCTCCTTAAAAAAATTAAAAGTGTATATATTCAATTAAAAAATTGTTTTTTTAATATGTTTTTTTCAAAAAGTTAAACCTAAACCCAAGAGGAAATAACTCATACTTTCTGCTAATATTATACTATGAAATATAATAGTAAGTCAAGTATTGTAGCATTGCAGCGTCAAGTTTACAGTTGTCAGTTCTTGTAGTCTTTCGACAGGAGTTTTTCCATCCATTCCTAAACCTCGATGTTTCTTTCTGTGATTATAGTAATAAAGAAACAAATTAAGTTGGTATTGCATTT
>JAHITU010000030.1 GCA_018817595.1 Patescibacteria group bacterium | reverse complement strand
TTTTCTCATATGAAGAAATTATTAAAAAACCATAATGGTTTAAGAAACGAATTGAGAGAAAAGTTAGTTGATGATTATTTGAATAAAAAAGATTGAGATTCCGCCAAATTTAAGCACCCGTTTTTGATATTAAGTCAAAAAGAACGACAAGCTTTAGCTTGTCGTTCTTTTTTGTTTAATTTAAATTAGGTTCGCTTTTTTTAATGTTTTGTAGGCTCCGTTTTTGTTTATTGTTTTTATTCCTTTTGTAGATAATTCTAATGTAATTGATTTGTCTAATTCGGGAATATAGATTTTCTTTTTTTGAATATTTGGTTTTCTTCGAACATTTCCAGATGGATTAAATTCGGTAGCACGAACACGGTTGCTGTATCTTCCAGCCATTTTAGTTCCTTTATTTGTGATAGGGCAAATTTTTGATGACATATTATTTTTGTTAACTTTGAATACTTCTATAAAGTTTGTTTATTACTCGTTTATGTTATCATATAGAGTATATTTTGCAAGAGAAAAGATGAAACCTTAATTAAAATTAAAAATTAAAATAGAGTATATGGAATTTAATATTATTCTTACAATCGCAATACTAATTATGTCAGTGGTAATCCATGAAGTGTCTCATGGGTATTCTGCTTATCTATTAGGGGACAACACTGCTAAATATGCAGGAAGACTAACCCTTAATCCTTTGGCTCATTTAGATATGATGGGATCCTTTATTGTCCCTCTATTAGCGTATTTAAGCGTGGGATTTGTATTTGGTTGGGCTAAGCCTGTGCCTTATAACCCATATAATCTACGAAATCAGAAATGGGGGGATGCTATTGTGGCTATTTCAGGTCCTGCTTCTAATTTTATTATGGCTATTGTTTTTGGTTCGATTATTCGTTTTAGTAGCTTTTTAGGGATTACAAATGCATTGTTTCTAGAAGCTGCTCAGATGGTGGTTTTGATAAACTTGGTATTAATGATATTTAATTTGGTGCCGATTCCGCCATTGGACGGTTCTAAAATATTGTTCTCGTTAATTCCTTATCAATATATAGAAGTTAGGAAAACAATCGAAAGATATTCATTTTTGTTGATATTGTTGTTTATTTTCTTTTTGTGGAAGTTTGTTTTACCTATTGTGTTCACTTTATTTTCTTTGTTAACTGGACTTGGGTTATATTAAATTATAAAAAATAGATTTTATCTCAAATTTTATTTGCTTTTTTGAGGTTAATGTAGTAAATTTATAGTCGTTCTAATTAAAAAAGAGTAGAAAGTAATATTTTAACTTTTTACATTAAGAACTTTTAACTAATAAATATGTCAACAGTAAATCAATTATTGAAAAGAAAGAGAAAAACTGCGCCTAGAAAACCTAAGGCTGTAGCTTTGGGACGTGGATTTAATTCACAAATAAATAAACCAACAAGTTATAACTCTCCATTTAAAAGAGGAGTGTGTGTAAAAGTTACTACTAAAAACCCTAAGAAGCCTAACTCCGCTGTTCGAAAGATTGCTAGAGTAAGACTAACAAACGGAATGGAAGTAACAGCTTACATCCCAGGAATGGGACATAACCTACAAGAG
This sequence comes from Patescibacteria group bacterium, assembly GCA_018817595.1. GTDB lineage: Bacteria > Patescibacteriota > Minisyncoccia > Phycocordibacterales > UBA12079 > JAHITU01. The sequence goes on along the minus strand of JAHITU010000030.1, from coordinate 17,206 downwards.
CACTCCGTTGTATTATTGAGAGGAGGAAAGGTAAAGGATATTGGAGTAAGATATACAGTTGTGAGAGGTAAATTAGATGCAGAAGGAGTTGCAAAAAGAAGTCAATCAAGAAGTCGTTACGGAGCTAAAAAGCAAAAATAATTTTTAGAAAAATTATTTTAGATTTAAGAGATAAGATTTAAGATTTAAGAAAAAAAATTGCGAAGCAAATTTTTCCTAACAAACTAAAGCCTAAAAGCTAACCTACTAAACAAAATTATGAGAAGAAAATTAAAAACAAAAAAACCATTGAGTCCAGATAATGTATATGATTCCACTAAAGTGGCTAAATTCATTAACTACATTATGATTGGAGGAAAAAAGAATACTGCTAGAAAGATTGTTTATGATGCTCTTGAAATCATAAAGGAAAAAGAAGCTAAAGATAAACCAGTTGAAGTTTTTGATAATGCTTTAAAAAATGTAGGACCTACTATGGAAGTAAGATCAAGAAGAATCGGAGGTGCTGCTTATCAAGTTCCTCGTGAAGTTAGACCTGAAAGAAGAATGGCTTTAGCGATGAGATGGATTATAGAAATTGCTAAAAAAGGAAAAGGAAAACCAATGGCAAATAGATTAGCTGACGAATTACTTTTAGCTAATAAAAACGAAGGGGAAGCTGTGAAGAAAAGAGAGAATGTTCACAAAATGGCTGACGCTAACAAAGCTTTTGCTCACTTCTCTTGGTAAAATAAACAAAAAAAATAAAATAAAAAAACTTCATTTAAATGAAGTTTTTTTATTTTATTTTTTTTGTTTTGTATTACGTAGTATTTATTAAGTATTATGTATAACCATCGCTAATGCGATGGTTTTTATTTTTCTGGATTGCTTCCCGCCTCATCCCTGCCTGTCAACAGGCTGGGATGAGAAGGGAAGCAGTCTAGGAAATAAATTGCTTGACTTTTGTTTGACTGTATTATATAATAATTACATAATCAGTTCTTTAAATAAACAAAAATTTACGAATTATGGTCATAGCCAAAAGGTTTTATGAAAAATGAAGTTTTTTGGCTATGACTATAAATTTACTAAATTTTTAAAAAAAGGAATTCTGCTATGAAATCAAACCTTAATTCTTTTCATCTTGAGAATTTTTTTACAATCCGGGAAGGTCTCTGGGTCAGCGATGATTTTAAGGAGTATATATCATCAGTTGCAAAACCAATAAAAAAAGAGGTAAAAACAGCTTTCTTTGATGTGTTTGAAAAACCAATGACTGATGCAGAAATTCGAAAGTCAGATTCGGAGGATTATGTTTTTAAGGCAAGTGAATTCTGTTTATGCCTTAAGGATAAAATCGTTGCACAATCAGAAGGAGAGGATGGAGAACTTCTCAATAATGGCTTTGTGAATATGTTTTATGTTCACGGGAAAAATAACAAGATCATCATTGTAACCATTGGTTGGAGTACTAACCTCCGAGAATGGAGTGTGTATCTTTATCGGATAGATAGCCATTTGTGGGGGAAGGGCAATCGTGTCTTTTATCCAACTAACACTTAAAAATTTTTTTGTTCGTAGCCCACCAAATTTTTTCTGTAAAAGGAAAGAATTTGGTGGGTTTTTTGTTTTATCTCTTTTTAAGAGATTGCTTCGTCGTGCCTCCTCGCAAAGACGAATTTTAGCGAAGCTAAAATTCGTTATCATTAGAAATTAATTCATTGAAAATTGTTTAGAAATTGAAAATTGAAAATTGAAAATTCGGAAAAAAATTTCTCGTGGGCTGGATATATATAGAAAATAATATATACTAGACATATAAATATTAAGAAAAAACATGTTTGTAGATGAAATAAAAATTTATGCTAAAGCAGGAGATGGAGGAGACGGCGTTGTCCGTTGGCTTCATTTGCGTGGAAAAGAATTTTCTGGACCTTCAGGTGGTAACGGAGGAAACGGAGGAGACGTATACGTGCGAGCAGTACGGGATTTAAATATTCTTAACCAATATCAACAAAAGAAGGAATTTTACGCAGAAAACGGTCAGGAAGGAATGAAGAATTCAAAATTCGGTAAGAATGGAGAAGACAAGATAATCGATGTTCCTATTGGATCTATTGTGACTGATTTGCAAACAGATAAAAAGTTTCAACTTTTGAAAGAAGGAGAAACTCAATTGATTCTAAAAGGGGGTAGAGGAGGCCTTGGGAATGAAATGTTCAAGAGTTCTAAAAATACTACTCCGAAAGAATTTACTCCTGGGACAGACGGACAAGAAGGAGATTTTTTTATAGAATTAGAAATTATTGGGGATGCTGGATTTATTGGTTTTCCCAATATCGGAAAATCAACATTATTAAACGAATTAACTCATGCCAGAGCTAAAGTAAAAAATTATCCTTTTACTACTCTTGATCCTAATCTAGGTGATTTCTACGGATATATTTTGGCTGATATTCCAGGGGTGATTGAAGGAGCGGCTAAAGGGAAAGGTTTAGGTCATAAATTCTTGAGACATATTCGAAGAACTCGGCTTTTGATACACTGTATTCCCTTGGAAGAACCTGAAAATTCTGTGGAGGATATCATAAAAAGATATAATATAATTAGAGAAGAATTGGGACAATTTGACCAAGAGCTATTGAATAAAAAAGAAATCATTGTTTTAACAAAGTCTGATTTAATGGAAGGAAAGGAAGTAGAAAAGATTATTAAGGCTTTGAAGAAAATAAACAAAGAAATTATTGTGACCTCTGCTTATGATGATGCTTCTGTAAAAGCTTTTTCTGATTTTTTGATTAAGAAATTGGAAGAAGAAAATTAAAAATAAAATTAAACTAAAAAATCAATGGCTATGGGTGTAGCCATTGATTTTTTTATTGGTTTGGGGTATTTTGTTGGTTAGGAGTTCTCAATAATCTTTTATATGGAGTTTTTCGATGATATATAAAATCATATATTTCTGTTTAAAAAATTTATTCTTTGGGTTAGGTTTTCTTATTTTAGGGACTTTAATTTTTGAGATACTTTTTCAAAATGCTATTTTTTCTAACAAAATAGATATGCTATGTTGTGGTTTGATAGCCATATCTTTGAATTTTTTATTGAAAAAAAACAAAAGGAGTATTAAATGAATTATAAATTACTATTGTTTTTTCTTAAACAAAATATTTTGTTTGTGATTGCTATTCCTGTCGGAACTATTGCTGGGTTTCTTAGTAATGGTGTTGGAGATGCTATTTGCGTTGCAGTTATATTTTCGATTCTTTGTCTTTTGTGCAATTTTGGCGCTTATAAAGATAATATTGAAATTTACAGGTTAAGAAATTTAAACCAATAAATTGAGAGGTAAGATGAGTTTGAAAGTTGAAGTTAAAATAACGGACACAGAAACAGGGGAGATTAAATATCTTTCTGAATCGGAATTTTTTAAAAGTGAAATTGGTCCTTGTGGGATAAGTTTCCATGTCGAGAAAAAAGATGAACAAAAAATGATTCCTATCGCTGGAAACGGCCATTCTGTAATAGAGGCAATTTTGGATTATGTAAAAAATCTTTATTGTTTCCGACGCGGTGAAAAAGACCATCTCGAAGACAAAGAAAAATATCGTTTATAGTTTTTAGAGGCTTTTAGGTTTTGTGATAACGAAACCTAAAAGCCTCTTTCTTTTTTTAGTTTATCTTTTCTGATATAATCGTCTTTAATGAATGAATATAAAACAACCATTGGTTTAGAAATACATGCTGAATTGAAAACAAAGACAAAGATGTTTTGTAATTGTCGAAATAATCCAGATGAATTAAAACCTAATTTTAATATTTGCCCTGTATGTATGGCTCATCCCGGAACTTTACCTGTGATTAATAAACAGGCAGTTAAAAATGTTTTGAAGGTCGGTTTGGCCTTGAATGCTAACTTGGCTGATTTTACTGAATTTGATCGTAAAAATTATTTTTACCCTGATATCCCCAAAGGTTATCAGATTTCTCAATATAAATATCCTTTGGTTTCAGGGGGGCAATTAAAAGGAGTAGAAATTACTCGGGTGCATTTAGAGGAGGACACGGCTGCTTCTAGTCACTCAGGAAATTATTCTCTGATAAATTATAACCGAGCGGGAGTGCCTTTGATGGAATTGGTGACAGAACCTGTAATTGAGACAGCTAAACAAGCTGGGGATTTTGCTCGTGAATTACAATTACTTTTAAGATATTTAGGGGTGTCCGATGCTAATATGGAAAAAGGGGAAATGCGTGTCGAGGCAAATATTTCAGTATCTAAAACAGGTGAATTAGGAACAAAGGTAGAAATAAAAAACCTGAACTCTTTTAAGGTGGTTGAAAAGGCTGTGGACTTTGAAGTCAATCGACAAATTAAAGCTTTAGAAAAAGGCGAGGAAATTTTGCAGGAAACTCGTGGTTGGGATGATAACCGAGCTATTACTTTTTCTCAGAGGATTAAAGAAGGTTCAGATGATTATCGTTATTTTCCAGATCCTGATTTGCCTAAATTAAAATTATCAGAAATTCCAGAATTTGCTGAAGCCGAGTTAAGAAAAGAAATTCCAGAATTACCTGAAGAAAAAAGAGAAAGATATAGAAAGAATTTTGGGATTAAGGACGAAGATATTGAATCCTATGTGGTAGATAATAAATTGGCTGAGTTATTTGAAGCTGTGGTAGATAATTTTTCTGATGATAAGGCTATTATCAAATTAGCTTCAAATTATTTAACTTCTGATTTGGTTGGATTGATGAAGCTTGCTCGCCGAGGAGGAGGGAACATGCAAGGGGCTGAAGGTCTTGGGAAAATTGAATCTCAAAACTTTGTGGCTTTAATAAAATTGGCTCAAGAAGGGAAGATTTCTTCTCGTGGAGCTAAAGATATTTTGTCTATAATGTATGTAGAGGGAGGCGACCCAAATGAAATTGCAGAAGCAAAAAGTCTTTTCCAACAATCAGATGAAGGAGAATTGCAGAAAATTATTGACCAAGTTATTGCAGAAAATCCATCAGTGGTAGAAGAGTATAAAGGAGGTAAAGAAGCTGTGTTAGGATTTTTGATTGGGCAAGGGATGAAGATTTCTAAAGGTTCTGCCAATCCTGGGAAAATAGGGGAGTTGTTGAAGAAGAGTTTAAGTTAATTAATTTAAATAAAAAAACCTTAAAGCTAGTGCTTTAAGGTTTTTTTATTTAGTTGCCAGACTAGGATTCGAACCTAGATAACGCCCTCCAGAGGGGCGTGTCCTACCATTAGACGATCTGGCAATATGCTAATTTATAGCATATTTTGAGTTTGTAAAATAGTTATTGACAGAAAAGATAATAAAGTGGTATAATATTAAAAGTAAGAATGTAATTTAAAATATTTATTTTTGGTAATCTTTTAATTACCAAAAGGAGAAAAAATGAAAAGATTCTTGGTTGTTGTGGTCATCGTTTGTTTGCTCCCTTTATTGGGAGTCGGTTGTGGACATAAAAAAAGTGTCTACAACCCTGAAAAAAAAGTTTCTTTTTTTGATGACGGGGTTCGGATCGGTGATAAGGTTGACCCTAACCCGACCATTGTTATTATTCAAAACTCTCGAGCTGAGACTGTTTCAGTTCGTGTGGCTCATTCTGAAAAGGTGTGGGAAATCGCACCTGGAAAAAATATGAGTTTAAAGTTTGAAAACTTCAATCGGGAAGTCGTTCCTCTATTGTTTGATTTTCCGACACTGGAAGGTTCTTCTATTTTTCTGAAATTAAACCAAAGAGGGGAAACTCTTAAGGTTAAAATTGAAGAAAAGAAAAAAAGAAGAGACTTCCGAAGGAATAAAGAAGTTAAGTGGTTTTCTATGGAGATGACCACGAGGCTTCGTGGTTCTCATCTTGGAAAATTAAAAGAAAGGAGGAGATCAAGAAATTAATTTTCTCCTTGCAGTAAAAAGGGTGAAGACAGATTTTTGTCTTTACCCTTATTTATTTTATACACAGGCTTATAATGGTTTATCTTTTATTTTATTGTTAATATAATGTTATGAATCCCGTTAGAGATTTGATGAGAATAATTAGATTATTTTTTATTTAATATTGACGGGGGAAATATTATTAATTTAATTCGAGAACGTTTATCTTTGGTAAACTATCTCTAACGGGATGAATAAAAAGATAAAAGAATTTAATTCAGTGCAATTTTTGTTGATGCTTTCTGTGATTTTTCCTATTTTGACTTATTCTGCTACAACCCCGACTAGTTTTAAAGGGGTAATAATGATTGCTGTTGATTTGATGACAGCTGTTTTGCCAGTGATTGTACTATTGGCACTCATTTATTTTTTTTGGGGTTTACTTAAATACTTGAAGGATGCAGGGGAAAATAAGGACGAAGCTAAACATATAATGATAAACGGAATTCTTGGATTTTTTGTAATGTCTGCTGTTTGGGGTTTTGTAGGGATAATATCAGCAACTTTAGGAACAGAGGTAAAAAAACCAGATCTAGGAGAGAGTGCCGAATATTTAACAGGAACGGGTGTGTGGGATATCTTAAGAGAACAGGAATCAGAAACTTTAGAGGGTGTTATTGATACTGATTTAGAAAGGGTAATAGATACTCCTCAATCACCCGGGTATTCATCTTCAAGAGGTAGCGGTTCAGGTGTTGGGACTGAGGTTTTGGTTGATAATGAAACGTCTAGCCCTAGTTGGTTTAGTAATTTAATGCCATGGAATTGGTTTTAATAATTTAGCCCTTATAAGGCTATAAAGTTTATTATTAAATGTAGTAGATTAAGTTACTACTGTAAGAAAAATTTATGAAAAAAAATATTATAAATAGTTTGGTGTTAGGTTTAAGTATTGTACCAAGTTTTGTATTAGCTGCAGGAGTTGGGGATGTTACTGGAATTATTGATTTAGTACGAAGTATTTTCAGTGCAATTTTACCTTTGATAATGACATTGGCGGTAATTTATTTCCTTTGGTCTTTAACAAAATATATGACAAAAGCTGGTGCAGAACAGGCTGAAGCAAAAGAACAGATGATGTGGGGAGTTATTATTCTTTTTGTAATGGTGTCAGTTTGGGGCTTGGTGGGGATTTTAGATAAAACAATTTTTGGATAATTTTCCACAGGTGGAATGCTTTCTATCTTAGAATTTGTTATTATATAAGGATACAATTATTATTAATTATTAATTAAAAAGTGTAGCGGATAGGAAAAAATTTTACAGTATATTTTTATCTAATTCGTTTCACTCATAAGAAAAATATGAAAAAAATATTAGGTTTATCTTTAGCTATGGTTCCTGCAGTTTCATTTGCAGCTATAGACGGTTTAGAAGGAGTAGCTGAACTTGTTTCAGATTTATTTGGTTTAATTATGCCGTTGATTTTAAGTTTAGCTGTTATTTATTTTGTGTGGTCTCTAGTTAAATATATGACAAAAGCTGGAGAAGCAAAAGATGATGCTAGAGATCAAATGATTTGGGGAGTAGTTATTCTTTTTGTGATGGTATCTGTATGGGGTCTTGTAAATATTCTAGGAGACACTGTTGATTTAGATACTTCTGTTCCAACTGTTGATTGGGAAGTAACTAATTAATATAATTAGATGGAAAATATAAAAATCTTAATTGGGAAGATAAATGAACAAATATTAACTCCTATTATATTATTTTTATTCGTTAGCTCTTTGGTGATTTTCTTTTGGGGAATTGCTGATTATATTCGTGGCTCAGGGAACGAAGAAATTAGAAAGGTAGGGCGCGATCATATGCTTTGGGGAATTGTTGGAATATTTATTATGGTATCCGCTTGGGCTATTATAAAAATACTTTTAGCCTTTATCGGAGCTGATGTTCCAGATTTTCCTTCTGGACTACAATTAAGTTAAATAAAAAATTTAAAAAACACATTACTCTGAATGTGTTTTTTAATTTTACCCACTATTTACTTTCATAGTATAAATTTTAATGAGATAATATAAACAATGAAATCTATAATTAAAAATAAGGATGAGTTATCGACTAATTCTTTGAGAAAAAATGCTTTGGATATTTTGGAAGCAGGTTATCAATCTGTTTTAACTGAAAATATTCTAGAAAAAAGTTTTTCTTTAAAGGGAGAGGTTTTAAAAATAAAAGATAAGGAATATATTTTGGAAGATTATAAAAGAATTTTTGTGGTGGCTTTTGGTAAGTGTTCTAATCAATCAGCTTTGTTTATTGAAAATATTTTAGGAGATAAAATTACCGATGGGATTGTTTTGGATTTGAAATTAATGGAATTTAAAAAACTAAGATCAATTCAGGGAACCCACCCTCTTCCTTCTAATGAAAATATTGAGGCCACTGATTTGATTAAAAAGATGGTCGGAAATCTTAACGAGGATGATTTGGTTTTAGTTTTTGTTTCAGGAGGAGGTTCTGCTTTACTTTGTTCTCCTGTGGAAGGAATGGAGTGTAGTTTTTTAGAGAAAGTTAACAAAGCTTTGATGTCCAAAGGGGTTACTATTGGGGAAGTAAATATTGTAAGAAAACATCTTTCAGGAATTAAAGGTGGTTCTTTGGCTAAATTAATTTATCCTGCCAAGTTAGTCTCTGTTATTTTTTCTGATGTTCCTGGAGACGACATTTCTGTGGTGGCTTCTGGTCCTACCGTTAGGGATTTGACTACTAAACAAGACGCTCAATTGATTCTAGAAGCTTATTCAGAAGAAGACTCTAAATCAGAACTAATCGAAATCATTTCTTTTCTAATTGAAACACCAAAGGATGAAAAATATTTTGAAAATGTTGATAATATTTTAATGGTAACAAATAGAATTGCTTTAGAAACTATGGAGGAAAAAGCTAAAGCCTTGGGTTATACTACTTTAATTGAATCTTTTGACATAGAAGGAGAAGCAAGACAATTAAGTACTAAATTAACTAGCGAAGAATATTCAAATAACTCTTGTAGAATTTTTGGAGGAGAGACAACAGTAAAAATAATTGGTAAGGGTAAAGGAGGAAGAAATCAGGAATTTGCCTTGGCTTCTCTTGAAAACCTGTCAGCGGATATGTTAGTTTTAGCCGCTGCTTCTGATGGAATGGATAATTCTGATGTAGCTGGGGCTTTTGTGGATTATGAATTGTTTAAAAAGATGCAGGGTGAAAAATTAGATTGGAGAGAATATTTAGATAATAATAATTCCTATGAATTTTTTGAAAAAATGAGGACTCAAATAAAAACAGGAAAAACGGGAATTAATGTCGCTGATTTTTATTTAATTTTAAAGGAGTAGTTTTTTATTAAAAAAAGAAAAGCCTTAGAGCTTTAGTGGTTTTTATTTTCCACATACTATTATAAGTGGTTGTGATATAATTATTGTTAATATTAATAATCAATCTGTTGAAAGACAGGTTTAATAAAAAAATATGTCTAAAAAAGAAGAAAACATTTTATTTTTTGATCAGTTGAGAAGAACTGATGTTGCTTTGGTTGGAGGGAAAAATTCTTCTCTAGGTGAAATGTATCAAAAACTAACGAGTAAGGGAGTTTTGGTTCCTAATGGCTTTGCAACTACAGCGCATGCCTACCATGTTTTTATGGAAGAGTTTGGTTTAAAAGAAAAAATCTCGGAAATTTTTAAGGATTTAGATACTCATGACATAGAAAATTTAATGGAACGAGGAAAGAAAGCTCGAAGGTTAATTTTAGGAGCAAATTTCTCAGAAGAGCTAGAAAAAGACATATTAAAAGCGTATAAAAAATTATCAAAAGAAAATGGTGTATCTAATTTGAGTGTTGCTGTGAGGTCTTCGGCCACTGCCGAGGATTTACCTGATGCTTCTTTTGCAGGACAACAGGAAACTTTTTTGAATGTGAGTGGAGAGGCTGATTTGTTGTTAGCTGTTAAAAAATGTGTAGCTTCCTTATTTACTAATCGGGCAATATCTTATCGTCAAGATAAAGGTTTTGATCATTTTTCTATTGCTTTATCTGTAGGAGTTCAAAAAATGGTAAGAGCTGACAAAGGTTCATCTGGTGTGATGTTTACAATTGATACTGAATCAGGTTTTGAGAATGCTCTTTTAATTAACTCTATTTATGGTTTAGGAGAAAATATTGTCCAAGGAAAAGTTAACCCTGATGAGTTTTATGTTTTTAAACCAACTCGTGCTATCTTGTCACATTCAATCGGGAAAAAGAAAATTAAGATGATTTATAACCCTGACAAGAGTGATGATAATCCAGTTAAAGATATTCCTGTCAGTGAAAAAGATCAGATGAAACAATCCATAAGCGACGAGCAAGTTTTGCAATTAGCTGATTGGGGTATGATTATTGAAAAACATTACGGGATGCCTATGGATATTGAGTGGGCTTTGGATGGAGAAGATGGAAAACTATACATAGTTCAAGCACGGCCTGAAACTGTACAAAGTCAAAAAGATAGAAATGTTATTGAAGAATACAAAATGAAAGAAAGTGGAAAGGTTTTGGTAGAAGGGCAATCCGTGGGTTGGAAAATCGGAAAGGGGGTTGTAAATAAAATTTTAAATGTAGAAGGGATTAAAAAATTCAAAAAAGGAGAAGTTTTAGTAACGACTATGACTGACCCAGACTGGGAACCAATTATGAAAATTGCTTCAGCTATTGTGACTGATAAAGGCGGGAGAACTTGTTTTTCTGGAGAGACAAAGATTTTAACTAATCTAGGTTTTTTAGAGATGAGAGAGATAAATAAAAATATGATAGAAAAAGGATTATTCACTCAGTCTTTAAATAGAGATACTTTAAAGTATGAGTGGAAAAAAATTACAGATACAATGGTAAGAGAATCAAAAACAATGAAGGTTAATATTTCCCAAACAGGTAGACATAAAGACAATTACTTGTTTTCAACTCCTAATCACAAATTTATAACATTAAATAATAGAACATTGATTGATCAAGAAATTAAAGATGTTTTAAAAAATAAAAACTTTGTTTTAGGGGTTGATAAGATAAACAGTTTTCGTAAAAATAAAATATCTTCTAAATTGGCTTATCTTTGGGGTTGTATATATACAGATGGTTCTATTTCTGTATCAAAAACAAAAGGAGAGGTTCAATTTATACAAAAACAAACTAAGGAAAAAGAGTTGTTTATAAAAACTGTTGTTTCATATTTTGAAGACTTATTTGGTAAAAAGATGGGAGTTTGTGTCAAAAAAGAGACTAACAGTTTTATTAGAGGAAAAAAAGTTATAGGGAGTGCAACAGCCTTTCGTTGTTATAGTAAAGAAGTAGCTAGAAAATTTAAAGAATGGAAAAAAGATCTGGTTGTTAATATGTTAAATTGTTCAGAAGAAATAAATTATCATTTTTTGGCAGGGGCTATAGATGGTGATGGAACTTTTAATAAAAAAGTAGATAGAATAAACATTTATGTTTCTAATGATATTTTATTACAAGCTATTGTTGTAAGTTGCCTTAAATTAAATATTCTACCCCAAGTAACAAATAATAGGCATATTCATAATGTTCAAATAGTTGATAATATTGATAATTTGTTGAAATATACAAAAAGAGTTAAAGGAAATTCAAAAAGATTTGTTAATGGTACTAAATTACTTTCAGCCAAGTCTTTATTCTATGATATTGTAGATATGGTTAATTTTGAAGGGAAAATAAAACCTTATATAAATAAGAATTTATTAATAGATAAAAAAAAGGTAGAAGATAATATATTACCCTTACTTAGGGGAAATATAAAAAATATTTTGTTGAAAATCTTAAAAGCAGATTTTGTTTCCCTTAGAGTGACTGATACTAAAAAAATAAGAATGGAAAATGTATATAATATTACTGTAGAGGATAACCACAATTATTTTGTTTTTACTTCTAAGTTAACACCTATTATCGTTAATAATTGCCATGCTGCCATTGTTTCTCGTGAATTAGGAATTCCTTGTATTGTAGGGACTAATAATGCTACTAAAAAATTAAAATCAGGAGATAAGGTAACTATTTCCTGTGCTGAGGGAGAAAGAGGAAAGGTTTATGCTGGTGAATTAAAATATGAGGTAAACACAACTAAAATAACAGGCTTAAAGAAACCAAAAACTAAAGTGATGATGCATATCGGGGATCCGTCTTTGGCTTTCGCTTCGTCATTTATTCCAAATGAAGGTGTGGGCTTGGCTCGTCTTGAGTTCATTATAAATAATTCAATTAAGATTCACCCTTTGGCTTTGTTGAACTATAACAAACAAGAGGCGAAGGTTAAAAAAGAAATTGATGAATTGACAATTGGGTACAAAGATAAAAAACAATTTTTTATAGAAAAATTAGCGGAAGGAGTGGGAACTATTGCCGGTGCCTTTTATCCCAAAGATGTGATTGTACGTTTGTCTGATTTCAAAACTAATGAATATGCGAATTTAATTGGAGGAACTCAATACGAACCGATTGAAGCAAATCCAATGATGGGTTGGAGAGGGGCTAGTCGATATTATTCAAAAGCATTTTTACCTGCCTTCGAAATGGAATGTGCTGCTTTGAAAAAAGTACGAGATGAGATGGGATTGGTTAATATGAAAGTGATGGTTCCAATTTGTCGAACTGTTGAAGAAGGAAAAAAAGTTCTAGAAATAATGGCAAAGAATGGATTAAAGAGAGGGGTGAATGGATTGGAAGTTTATGTAATGGCAGAGGTGCCTGCAAATATAATTTTAGCTGAAAAATTTGCTGAAGTTTTTGACGGCTTTTCTATCGGTTCCAACGACTTAACTCAATTTACTTTAGCTATCGATAGGGACTCTTCTGGTAACTTTGATGTTGAAGGATTAACTAATGAAAATAATGAAGCGGTTAAATTCTTGTTGTGTGATTTAATTATGAGAGCTAAAAAATCAAAGACCAAGGTTGGGATTTGCGGTCAGGCTCCGAGTGATTATCCCGAGATGGTGAAGTTCTTGGTAGAATGTGGAATCGATAGTATTTCTCTGACTCCTGATACTGTGATTAAATCAACTCAAGTGGTTTATGATACTGAACAAAAAATAAAAAGGAATAAATCTGTTTTTAGGGTTTTGAGAAAAAATAAATAAAATGAATCTTGAGAAAATTACAAGAATAAGGGAATCTTTTTTAGAGAATAATGAAAAAGTGGGGAAGCTTGAATATACTTCTGGTAATTATGATGAAGAAGGAGTATTAATTGAAAAAGACATTCCCACTATAACAACTGAATTTTGTGAAATTGGGATTTATTCAAATATAATATATTTTACCTTCGTTATTAATTCAAATTCATATAATGAAAAACTAATTGATTCATTAAAAAATTTTTCTAATTTCAAAATTTACGGTTTTAAAAATTTTTTAGAAGATTATAATTTAAAAGATTTGGAAAATGAAATAAAAAAAGATAAATATTTTCAAGTGAATTTTAATTATTCCATAGATGAAAAAGTTGAATTTTTGTTGAAGCAATATCAAGAGATTAAAAAAAATATGTTAAAATCTAAAATAGAAATTATAAATCAATTGGAAATAGATTTAACTAAAGAATAATGAAATATAAAAAAGATTTTGAAGAATGGAATATAAAGAAACAAATAATTGAAAAAAATGAAAAAGATAGAAATTTTTGGTTTGAGGAGCGTGAAATTTGGTGGTGTTCATTTGGTGTTAATATTGGTGTTGAAATAGATGGAAAATCTAATGATTTTAATAGACCTGCTCTAATAATAAAAGTTTTTAATAAAGAGGGGTTATATGTTTTACCTATAACAACCAAAGATAAAGAAGATAAATTTCATTTTCAATTAAACAATTTTGATAAAATAAAAGATAATTTTAATGCTGTTGTTTTGACTCAATTAAAATTTATTAGTAGTAGAAGATTACTAAGAAAAATAGGAAGGGTTCCAGAAGATGATTTTCAAATTATTAAAAAGAGAATAATGGAGTTTTTGTAAAAACAAAAACATCTCATAGAGATGTTTTTGTAAACGATCTTTCCTCTTGCGAAGAAAGTCTCGGAGGCCTAAGCCATAATACTTATTATATTATCAGATAAAATAATTATGTCAATGAACACAATCAAAAAATGCAAAGCCTATAAAATAAAAGATTCTCGAGGAGATGAAACTTTGGAAGTGGAAATGTCTTCTAATGGTCATACAGTGTGGGCTTCTGTGCCGGCAGGGAAATCGACTGGTTCGCGAGAAGCTGTGGCTTTACCTGTTGATGAGGCTGTTTGGAATGTGAATAGGGTGATTAGTCCAGAATTGATTGGTAAAAAGGCAGATGTTTTTGAGGTCGATGATTTGTTGGTCTCTTTGGATGGAACTGAAAATAAATCTAATCTGGGAGCTAATGCTATTTTGGGAGTGAGTTTGGCTACTTTAAAATTAGAAGCTAAAATCGCTAATCAGCCTTTATGGAAACATATTCAATCACTTGGACACCCGGTGTCCAAGTCAGTGGGATTTCCGAGGTTGTTTGTGAATGTTTTGAATGGGGGAGCTCATGCAAAATTCAGACTACCTTTCCAAGAATATATGTTTGTGCTTGGGAATGGAATGAATGTGGCTGGGCCTATTAATCAATTACAGACTCTCTTTGAGCAATTAAAGAAAAAGTTAGAAGCCGAAGGCAAAGAAATTAAAATGGGAGACGAGGGAGGATTTTCTTTTGAGTCTGATGATATCGAAGAGCCTTTTAATATCTTGTCTGAATTGCATGACAAATTAGCTATTGATGTGGCTGGTGGGGAATTCTTTGAAAATGGTGAATATAATGTTTGTGGTCAGAAATATTCTTTAGAAAAGTTGTCTAATCTTTATGAACTTTTAGTTAAAAAATATCCGTTGATTAGTATCGAAGATCCTTTTGCTGATAACGATTTTGAAGCTTTTGCTTTTGTAACTAAAAAAATGAGAGACTATGGGGTAATTTCTCAGAAAGAAGATGTTTTGGTTGTGGGGGATGACTTAACTACTACTAATCCTCAGATGATTGCCAAGGCTGTTGATGGAAAACTAATAAATGCTGTTTTGATAAAACCTAATCAAATTGGAACAATAAGTGAAACTTTGAAAGCTATTAAAATGACTCACGAGGCTGGTTTAAAAACTATTATTTCTCATCGTTCTGGAGAAACTATGGATTCCTTTATTGCTGATTTGGCTATGGGAGTAGGAGCCTTCGGATTAAAAGCTGGCACAATGTTCCAGTCCGAAAGAAAAGAAAAATACGATAGACTTTTGGAGATAGAACAGGAAGTAAATTCTGAAAAATAACTTTTTGTTTAAAAAAAGAAATTAAGGGTCTGATGGATTTATTCACCAGGCCTTTTTTGTTGGTGAATAATTTGGCACCCCGGGTGCCAAATTTTGACAAAATTGAGGAGAAAGGGTATTGTTTGGGTAGTTATGTTATTGTTAGATGCTTTAAGTATCTTTTGAAATTTAAATTGTAGTTAATGAAAAAAAAGGAGAATTGTCTAATGACAGATCCAAAGAGTGATGTAAAAATATTTTTTCCTGTTGATGTTTCAACAGAAAAAGAAGCAAGAGAAATTCTTGCAGAAGTATCACCTTATGTTGAAGTGGCAAAAGTCGGTTTGGAGTTTATGTATCATTGTGATGTGTCTAAGGCCATAGCTCTTATTAAAGAGTTCAATCTGCCTGTGATGGTTGATTCAAAACTTATTGATATTGGTCCTACAGTAGCCGGTGGTATTGAGGGTATCCTCAAGCATGATATTGATTATGTAAATGTTATGGCTGTCGGTGGTCGTCCTATGGTTGAGCAGGCAGTTGAACGGGTTGATAATACATTTCGGAAATATGGTGTAAAACGACCTCAAATTATCGCTGTCACAGTATTGACCTCTTTGAAATTCGAACATCTGGTTGAACTCGGAATTGTTCCGGATCGGGAATTTCTTGCTAAATTTGGTGTTTATCCACCGTTAGGATGGAAGCTTCCTGAAGACAGTGGTTCGCAACAGGATCTCATTAATGAGATTGTTCTGCGTTGGGCTCGTGTTTCTGTCAATGCTGGTGCTGATATTGTTTTATCTTCAGCTTTGGAATTGCCAAGACTGGCTGAAGAATTTGAAGACATCGGTTTGATCAATCCAGGAATTCGTCCTCCGTGGTCACCTCCTGATCATCAAGGGAGAAAATTATCTCCTTATGAAGCAGTGATAAGTGGTGCCAAGAATTTGGTTATCGGTACCCCGATTCGAAAGCCCCCAAAGGGAATGAGTCGGGAAGAAGCTGTGAAGAGTATCCGTGCGGATATTGCACGGGCTGAAAATGAACTGAGAATGAGAGGTGGGAAATGAAAAACGGTTTTTTTAGCTATTTGTTGGCAAATATGCTTTTCGAAAGAGAAGCTGTGAAGTTTGGACAGTTTAAACTGAAACTCCATGAAAAGAACCCCGATGCTCCTTTGTCTCCGTTTTATTTCAATATACGGTCAAAAGATCATCCGAAAAATCCCGGTCCCCTTACGAAAGAGGATTGTGATTTGATTGCCTGTATTATGTTGTCACGGATTGAGTTTGAATCCCAATTGCATTTTGAAGCAATGGCAGGACTTCCTTATGCTGCTGATTCGATCATTGAATCTATTGAAAAAATGATTCCTGATTATAAGGAATATTTCAGGATCATTAAACTCCATAAGGAAGTTTCAGAAGACAAGAGAAGGATAGTTCCTTTGCCTGGCTTTGAGTATCGTGACGGAGAGAATGTGTTGTTGGTGGATGATTTGGTTACCAAAGCTCATTCAAAACTTGAAGCTATCCATGCTGTTGAATCTCAAGGTTCTGTGGTTAAGTACCTCCTTGTATTACTTGATCGTATGCAAGGCGGAGCTGAACAATTGAGAGAAGCTGGTTACACTTTAATTTCCTGTGTGACAGCTACGGAGTTGTTTGATTATTACCTGATGGCCGGGAAAATCAACAGAGAAAAATGGGTAGAATGTATGGATTATATCAAAAGTAACTGATGTTTTCTGTAATGTCTAAAGGTCTGGTGGATTTATTCACCAGGCCTTTTTTTAAATTTTCATAAAATTTAAAAAAACTTTATGAAAACTTTAGGTTTTCTGACTTAATATCAAAAATGGGTGCCTGAAAACTGGCAATCTCGTTGTTGTTGAGCCATAATATAGTCAGTTAATATAAATGAATATATAAAATGATTAAAAAAATGCTTTTTTTGTGAAAAGCAGTCAGTAATAAAGAAAG
>JAHITU010000029.1 GCA_018817595.1 Patescibacteria group bacterium | reverse complement strand
CTTTCTTTATTACTGACTGCTTTTCACAAAAAAAGCATTTTTTTAATCATTTTATATATTCATTTATATTAACTGACTATATTATGGCTCAACAACAACGAGATTGCCAGTTTTCAGGCACCCATTTTTGATATTAAGTCTAATTTTTTTATGCGGGCAACCTTGGAATGGAACCGCGTGGTATCAATCTCTGTAAGGTGGTTTTGAGCTTTTTGTGGCTACTAATCGAAGGATCCTCGTGCGATCTAATTATTCGAATAGTTTCTTCATTTCCTCTAATGTTTTATTTTCGTACTCCTTTGATTTTTTAAGCTTTTCATTCATTTCGTGTAGTGTTGAAACTAATTTCAAGGTTTCTGCCACCATAGAACTTAGTTGCGCAAACAAAAGAGCTGTTTCTTTTAAAACTTTCTCCTCAACACTTTTTAGATCTTTATGGTTTGTTCCTGGTTCAAAAACTCCGATGTGGAACGTGCAACCGTAAAGTGAGCCATGCAGAGCTTCGGAGGCATTTGAGTAGATACTAAGAGTATTTAGTAAAAAAAATTCGACTCTGATTTCACTCTTTTCTTGGATTAAAGCAACTTTTTCATCTATATTCTTTTTACTCCAATTTTTTCTTGGATTGTTTTCAGAAAACTGAGAAAGGGCTTCTGTAATCTTTGGATCACCCCTAAACTCATTCTTTCCAGTATATTTTAACCCTATAGTAACTTCTCCAGCATTTTTTTGACGCTCAAAATTATGATACATCCTATAGTAGGGATGTAGTAAGAAGTTCTTATATTCTTCTTTATCACAAACAAGCAGATAACAAAAGTTTGTAGTTTTTTCAATAAAAGAACGTCCCAGCATTATCATCTCTGCAAAAAAATAGTTTGGGTTTTTTCCTAATTCACAAATTGCGCTACCAGTTGAACAGAGTGATGCCGCAACTATATATACTTCCTTTAACCTTCCTTCTAACCCTTCTTCATTTAGAGACTTCAGAATACCAAGCTGAGATTGAAGTGAGTTTCTTAATTTTTCAATGTTTTTTATATTTTTTTTCATGTATCTATTATAACTCCAACAGTACAAAATATGTCTCTTAATGTGTCTTGTGATAGCACGATGTTGCGGAGAGGACAGGATTCGAACCTGCGGTACCTTACGGCACACACGCTTTCCAAGCGAGCACTTTAAACCACTCAGCCACCTCTCCATAAGGTGTTTTCATTATAGCAAATTATTACTTTTTATGAAAATGAAGACTTTTTAATATTTTTTAAAAACATTGTTTACTATACAAACTCTGTAAATATGGTTATCATTAACCCAATGAACCTCAAAGACCTAGGATATACAGAAGAATTAGAGAATTTTCGGAAGGAGCAAAAACTTGATGTTTTTGGTGTTGGACGAGTTATTTCTGTACATAAAGAAAAATATAAAATAAAAACAGAAAACGGAGATTTTTTGGCAGAGATGGTTGGAAAATTAAGACTGACTTTCGAGAAAAAGTCTGATTTGCCGGCTGTGGGAGATTGGGTGGCTGTTACTGAACTTACTGATAATCAAGCCTTGATACAAGCAATTTTCCCAAGAAAAACTATAGTAGAAAGAAGGGCTGTGGGTAAATTCGGAGAAAAACAAATTATTGCTGCTAATGTTGATTATGCTTTGATTGTTCAGGCAATTGACAGGGATTTTAGTGTAAACAGAATAGAAAGATATTTAACTATTTGTAATATTTCTGATATTAAACCAATTATTATTATCAATAAAGTTGATTTGATAAATGAATCGGAATTAGCGGATATTCTTGAAAGTATTAAGAAAAGAATTAAAGATATTCCTGTAGTAGCTATAAGTAATGAAAATAAATTTGGCTACAATGATTTAATTGATTTCATTGAAAAAGGTAAAACATATTGTTTGCTAGGTTCGTCTGGTGTGGGTAAATCAACTTTATTGAATAACCTTTTAGGAAAAGAATTAATGAAGACTGGTTCAATTGGTTCAAAAAATGAAAGAGGAAAACATATCACAAGTTATCGGGAATTGGTTGTGCTTGAGAACGGAGGAATTATTATTGATAACCCTGGGATGAGAGAAGTTGGAGCGATTGATGGAAATGAGGGTTTTGAGACAACCTATGATGAGATTATTAGATTGTCAGGAAATTGTAAATTTAATGATTGTAGTCATATTCAAGAAGAAGGCTGTGCTGTGTTAGAAGCTGTTGAGAGAGGGGATATAAATAGGGAATTTTACGAAAATTATTTAAGAATGGAAAGAGAAAAAGAACATTTTGAATCAACTGTGGTTGAAAAAAGAAAGAAAGATAAAGATTTTACTAAAATGGTTAAGAGGTTTAAGAAAATCAAAAATTCTAAAAAATATTAGTATTGTATAGTTGAAGCCATTTTCTATTAAAATGGCACTTTGTATAAAATACAAAGTGCCATTTATTTATTAAACGGATAAGTTTTGATTTTTATCTAGAACGATATATTTACTTTTTGTAAATTTAATCGTCCCTACTTCATCCCATTTAAAATTTCCATATGGAGTTAATAGTGATTCCATTTTTCTTTTCAATATTTTTTTATAAAAGTATATTCTTAATATACTATGTATTATAAAAAAAATTGTGGATAAAATCAGTCCGATAAAAAGTTCATTTATTGAAATTTTTATTTCAAATTGTTCTAATATTAAAGTTATGATAATCATAAGAAAAAGAGGTAAAACTGTTAATAGTATATTTTGATCTATAACCTTAATTCTCCACCACCATTTTTCTAATAAATATTTTATTTGAGATAAAGATTTTGAATCTACCCTTATTACTTGTTGGGGTTCACGAATATTCTTCCCTTTATATTCAACAAAATAATATTCAACTCTATCAATAAAACCAGTATATCTTTTAGCCCTTAATTCAACTTCATCTGTTTTTTTAATTTGAATAATTTTTTTAACTTGATTGGGTGTAATCATGTTTAACTCCTTTAATAAAAATATAAAAGAACCTTCTTGTTTTACAACAATTAGGTTCTTTGTAAAAAATAAATTTCTATAAAAATACCTACAACGAAAAATATTCGTATTGTTGTAGGAAAGTTTTTTATAGAAGCTTTACCATATCCTCTGTTATTAATATAATAGACTAAATTATTATTGTGTCAAGTTAATTATTTAAATTTCTAGATTGCTTCCCCAGCACTTTGTTGTGACAATATAAATTAGTTTTATAAATACTTAATAGTGTTTTACGAAATAAAAGTAAGTAATTTAATTCAAAGTGCTGGGTCGCAAAGACGGAAAAATGAGATGATTTTTGTTAAATGGTAAAAACTTGGACATCGAGTGTCCAAGTTTTAAAGCTAATTAGCTAACCAGCCAAACTCTAATAAGCTAATTTAAACTTTACCCCGTTAGAAGTTTTAATATACTTATTTTTTTTCAAAAAAGGTGGTTAAAATATTAAAATAATGGTTTGAAACCTTTAAGAGCTTCTAACGGGGTTTACTTTTTTATTTTTGTGTATTCTTTCGGTTTATCCACAGTTTATTTTTGGATGGTTGATGTAGAATAGTAGAGTAAATAAAAAATTATTAATTTTAGTAAAAAACTGTAAGGAATATGTCTAAAATAACAAAAAAAGGAGTAAAAAAGGAAGTTTTGGTTAAAAAAGTGCAAAAAAGAGATGGTTCTATTATTGATTTTGATTTAAGTAAAATTACCAATGCTATTTATAAGGCTATGTTAGCCAACAACGAAGGATCAGAAAAAGAAGCTGAATTGATTGCTAATAAAGTTTATTTAGATTTAGTTAAGGTTTCAAAAAGACATAAAAATTTTATTCCTACAGTGGAAGGGATTCAGGATTCTGTGGAAAATGAATTAATGCAAAATGATTTCATTAAAACTGCAAAGGGGTATATTTTATATAGACAAGAAAGAACAAAATTAAGAGAATTAGGAGTGCGAGTACCAGAAAAGGTAAGAGTTTTAGCAGAAGAATCTAAAAAATATTTTAGAAATCCTTTGTCAGAATTTGTTTATTATCGTTCATATTCAAAATGGATTGATGAAGAAGGAAGGAGAGAAACTTGGCTTGAAACGGTTGATAGATATATGGATTTCATGAAGGAAAATTTGGGGGACAAATTAAAACCATTTGAATACAATAAAGTTCGTGAATATATTTTAAACCAAAAATCAATGCCTTCAATGAGATTGTTTTGGAGTGCGGGAAAAGCTGCGAGAAGATGTAACGCTGCTGGATATAACTGTTCATATATTGCTCCTTCCGAATTACAGGATTTTGGAGAAATTATGTATTTATCTATGTGTGGTTGTGGAGTGGGATTTAGTGCTGAGTCATATAATGTGCAAAAACTTCCACAAATAAAAATTCACAACGGTAAATTAAAAATGAGAAAAACTCATGTGGTGGGAGATTCAAAAGAGGGTTGGGCAGATGCTTTTGTAACTGGTTTGAAGACTTGGTTTGATGGAGAAGATATTCTTTTTGATTATTCACAATTGAGACCAGAGGGAGCTAAATTAAAAACTATGGGAGGAAAAAGTTCTGGTCCAGACCCATTAAGAAACTTGATTGATTTTACTCGAGAAAGAGTTTTGAAAATGCACGGAAAAAGATTATCGAATATAGATGTGCATGATATTGTTTGTAAAATAGGTGAAGTAGTTGTGTCTGGAGGAATGAGAAGAACTGCTTTGATTTCACTTTCTGATTTAGACGATAATGAAATGAGAATGGCAAAAAGCGGACAATTTTATTTGAATAATGCTCAGAGATCCATGGCTAATAACTCTACTGCCTATAATGAAAAACCAACAAGTGCTGATTTTATGGAAGAATGGGTGGCTTTGATGAAGAGTGGTTCAGGTGAAAGAGGAATCTTTAATAGAAGTTCTTTAGGAGGACAATTACCTGAAAGAAGAAGAAAGATTTTTAAAGATAATATGGAAGATTTTGGAGTGAATCCTTGTGGAGAAATTAATATTCGTTCAAAACAATTTTGTAATTTATCTGAATTAGTGGCTCGCTCTGATGATACAGAAAAGACTTTATTAGAAAAAGCAGAGATTGCTGCTTTGTTAGGGACTTATCAAGCTACTTTGACACATTTTAATTATCTTTCTAAACAGTGGAAAGAAAATTGTGAACAAGAGAGGTTATTAGGTGTTTCTATTACAGGACACTGGGATTGTCCTGCTGTGCAAGATCCAAAAATTTTACAAAAGATAAAAAACAGAGTAGTTAAAGCTAATGAAAAATACGCAAAAAGATTTGGAATAAATCCAGCTACGGCAGCTACTTGTGTAAAACCTTCAGGAACAGTTTCTCAATTAGTGGATTGTGCTTCAGGAATGCACCCAAGACATTCAGAATATTATATTCGAAGAATAAGAATTTCCAGTACTGATTCGTTGTTTAAGATGTTAAAGGATCAAGGAGTGCCTTATCATCCTGAAAATGGACAAACTAAAGAAAATTGTAATACCTGTGTCTTTGAATTTCCTGTGAAAGCTCCTATTGAATCAAAGGTGTTTAAAAATGATTTAAGCGCTATGGATCAATTGGCTCATTGGAAAATGGTGAAAGAAAATTTTACAGAACATAACCCTTCAGTGACGGTGTCAGTGTCAGATGATGAATGGATTGAGGTGGCTAATTGGGTTTATAAAAACTGGGATATTGTAGGAGGGTTATCTTTCTTACCAAGAACCGATTTTGTTTATACTATGGCTCCTTTTGAAGAAACAGATAAAAAGACTTACGAAGAAATGCTGAAGAGATTTAAAGGAATTGATTTTGCAAAAATAGTAACTTATGAAAAACAAGATGAAACAGAAGGGTCAAAAGAATATGCATGTGTGGCTGGGCTATGTGAAATATAAAAATTAAAAACAAAAAAACGGTAAGTAAAGGCTTATCGTTTTTTTATTTTTGATTTTTAGTATTAAGTATTATGTAGTATGTATTATGTATTATGTATACGAATTTTTACAAAGCAAAAATTCGTTTCTGTGAGTGGTAGCGAAGCAGTCTAGAAAGTTTAGTTATTTGATATGATATAATAAGAATAATTATTACTAATTAAATTTAATTATGGAAGAATTAAAAATAGGGAAGTATCGACATTTTAAGGGTATGGATGTTGAGGTAATAGGGTTAGCTTTAGATAGCGAGACTGTGGAAAAAATGGTCGTTTACAATCATCCTGATCCTGCAAAAGGAGAGGGATTTAGTACTATGTGGGTTAGACCTTTAGATATGTTTTTAGAAACCATAGAAAGAGATGGAAAAGTAATTAAGAGGTTTGAATATCTTGGAGAATAAAAAATACAGACATCGGGTGTCTGTATAAAAGAATAAAAGGCGTTTCCGGAAGTAAACGCCTTTTAACATATAAAAATCTGGAAAATTTTTAAAAAATAGTATATAATCGTGAAAGTATATGCGAGTGTATCTGCCTGCTGGCAGGCAGGGCTCAGGTGGTTAGAGCGATGAATGGCATGCATTCATCTGAGAATGACGAGGTCTTTAAAATTTTATACAAAACATATGCGAGTGTAGCTCAGGTGGTTAGAGCGCGTCACTGATAATGACGAGGTCGTAGGTTCGAGTCCTACCATTCGCACAAAGAATACTATTTTATAAAATTACCAGAGCTAGCTCAGGTGTTAGAGCGATGAACAGTGTAAAGACACTGTTCATCTGATAATGACGAGGTCGTAGG
>JAHITU010000028.1 GCA_018817595.1 Patescibacteria group bacterium | reverse complement strand
GAAATGCAATACCAACTTAATTTGTTTCTTTATTACTATAATCACAGAAAGAAACATCGAGGTTTAGGAATGGATGGAAAAACTCCTGTCGAAAGACTACAAGAACTGACAACTGTAAACTTGACGCTGCAATGCTACAAAAATTTACAAAAAACACAAATAGTTGTATAGTGAACGAATGGAAAAAGATAAAATTATTGTTGTTTTAGGGCCAACTGCTTCTGGTAAATCTGATTTAGCAGTTGATTTAGCTTTGAAATACAATGGAGAAGTAATTTCTGCAGATTCACGACAGGTATACAAAGGATTAGACATTGGGTCAGGAAAAATAACTAAAAAGGAAATGAGAGGAGTTCCTCATTATCTTTTGGACGTAGTAAAACCACAAAGTGTCTTTACTGTTTCTCAGTTTAAGAAAAAAGCAGAAAAACATATAGAAGATATTTTAAAAAGAGGGAAGGTTCCTATCTTAGCTGGAGGCACAGGTTTTTATATTTCTGCTGTGATTGATAATCAAGTTCTTCCAGAGGTAAAAGCCAACCCTATTCTTCGTAAAAACTTGGACACCCGGTGTCCAAGTGAATTGTTTTTAATGCTGAAGAAAATGGATCCAGAAAGAGCCAAGACTATTGATGCTAAAAATCCTCGTCGTTTAATTCGAGCTATAGAAATCGCGACTGCATTAGGTAAAGTCCCAATATTAAAATCACTTGGAAGTGCTACGTCCAAGTGGGAGGTTTTGCAGATAGGGATTAAGACAGATAAGGATGTTCTAAATGAAAGAATTGAAAAGAGGTTCTATAAAAGAGTAAAAGCTGGAATAGTGGAAGAAGCTCAAGAATTACATAAAAACGGTTTAAGTTATAAAAGAATGTACGAATTAGGCTTGGCTCATAAATATATTCCTCTATATATAAAAGGAAAAATATCTAAACATGAATTTATAGATAAATCAATTAGAGAAGAACAACAATATGCTAAAAGACAAAGAACTTGGTTTAAAAAAGACAGTACCTGCCTGCCGGCTAGGCAGCGAATAAGTTGGTTTGAATTAAATGAAACCAAAAAAATTAACAAATTAGTTTCTAGTTTTTTAAAATAAGAATTTAAGTAATCTATTATGTTATTATGCATAATAACATAATAGGAAAAACACCCTAAATGAAGTTTACAGTCTTTCTTTCGAGTTAAAATTATTACTTCCTTATTTTATCAGCGGGCAAGTAAGGGGTTGTTATAATGCCTGTCTGCCGGCAGGCAGGTTTTAGTGTTTTTATGTTTTAATGATTCGGTGTTATAATATTATTTATGAAATTTAATCCATTAATTTTAAATATTTTATTTTTGTTTTCTGTTTCAGGTATAGTTTATGCAGAAAATTTTGAAATAGATTTTGTGAATGATTTTAGATATTCACAATTTTCATTTTTTGCAGGGGATGATGTTCGGGTTTATAGCACTTTACAAAATAGTGCCGGCTTTGATATCGAAGGGATTATACAATTTTATGATAATGATAAATTTATCGGAGATTTTAAATTTTTAATAGCTAATGGTAAAACTACTGAATCATGGACAGACTGGAGACCGAGCGAAGGCGAACACAGTTTATCCGCTAAGATAACAAGTTTAAAAAAATTGGGAATAGCACAAAAACCAACGGATATATCTTTAGAAAAAGAAATTTCAGTAATCAAGCAAATTAATATAGATATTGATACAGATAAAGACGGGATAGGTAATAAAGACGATTTAGATGATGACAATGATTCCTATTCTGATAAAAAAGAAATTGAATTAGGAACCAATCCTTTGGTCTTTGATAAAGTTGTCAATGAAGTGAAAGCTATTGTTCCAGAAGAAAAAACTAATATAGAAACAGAAAAAGTTATTGGAGATAATTTAATGGGGGATATCAAAAATATTACTACTAAAACTTTAGAAAGGTCCAAAGAATTAACTACTACAACCAAAGATATTTTAGAACAACATAAAGAAGTAATAGACGAAGAGATTGAAAAGGATAAGAAAATAGAATTAGCTCAAAAAGAACTAGAAGAATCTGTTTATGAAGATAAAGAAGGTGTTAACCTTTACACTGCATCTATAATAGATGCAGTCCCATCTTTAAAAGAAGTATATTCATTTATACTTGCGGCTTTAATTTATATTTTAAATAGCTGGTGGATATTATTAGCTATTATTTTCATTACTCTATGGTTAGTGGGGAAAATGATAAAAAATAAATTAATCTTAAGAAGATTTTAAATAAAAAAATATCTTTCGATAATTAATTTACTATTAAGCCTATATTTAAATCTATTTCTGTTTTATGCAATCTGGCTTTTAACAGTTCTAATAGTGTTTAGAGAAATTGAAGCCACGGCTCCTAAAACGAAAGCTGTTTGTATATTAGTGTAATAGGAAATTCCTATTATTAATAATAACATTAATACTCTTCCTGTGTTTGTAGCAATTTCTCTAATAACAGTGAATTCATCTATATTATGTCCTTCATCAGATGCTTTTTCATAAACTATGGCATCAAAAGGAATACGCATAAATATTTTAGTTAATTTATGATAAGCATCAATGATAAATATTTGGAAAGCTGTTCCAATAAATATTTTTAATATCCATCCTAAAGCATAAAAAATTGTTCCATATTTTAGAATTTTTGACTTTTTATTTTTTGGGTTGTCTGTATAAGAACCCACAGTTAATTGTAAAATAATTGTAACTGCAACAATAACAGAAGAAATAATTCCTAATTCTAAATAATTTCCATTTAAAATTTGGAACATAAAAATTGGCCAAACAATCCCTCCAACAACCCCTTCTCCTCCATCAGCTGCAAAAGCTAACATCTCAGGCCTTCTCTTTTTGGAAAAGAAATTCCTCCAAGTGGTTTTTATGGACCATGTGAATTTTTCTTTAGTCCTAGGGATTTTTATTAAAGGAATAACTGAGAGTATGTAAAGAGCAACAGCAATAGCAAAAAGGTAAGAAAAAGACCATTTAGTAATTATATATCCAGCCAGCATTGGGGTAAAAATAGCTACTGCATTTTTTGTAGCTCCCATGATACTTATTTCACGAGCCCTATTATCTTTATCCATGAACTTTGCTAAATCGACATTAAAAGGGACCCAATAAAGTAAACGATAAAGAGTGAGCGATAATAAAATAAAAGGAATAAGTATTTGATAATTAGTTTCGTTGGTAAAATAAAATAATACATATTGTAGAGCTCCAAAGATAGTGGCTGTTTGTAGAGCTTTTTTAAAACCAAAAGTATTCATGTATTTAGCTGCTGTTGCTACAGATAGGCCAAATAATAAATACCCTAACAAATAGAACCAAGCCACTGATCGTAGGTTTTGACCAAAAAGATTAAAAAGAAAAATAGGCATATAAATACCTAAGAGACCGGTAGCAATATATGTAATAGTTCTATTCTTATGTAGAGATATAAATCCCTTGGAAACATTTGGTCCTAGGTATCTATTTTCAAACGATATATTCATTATGTAGGTAATATTAACATATCATTTTTAATTTGTTTTTTATTTTGTGGAAAAGATGTATTGATTTTTGGGATATAACTGATATTATATTGTTAGTTGGATGATTGTCGAGATTAATCCATTAGAAAATTATAAGTACGTTAAATAAGTCTATAAAGTCTATAAAGTCAAAAAAGTCCATAAAGTTAATAAAGTTTATAAAGTCTATAAAGTTAAAAAATTTGCAAAGTAAATTTTTCACTTTCGACTTTCGACTTTCGACTTTCGACTTCTGCTGATAAGCAGGTCTGACTTTCGACTTTAGACTAAAAATATATTATGTCAGAGACTAGAGATATAGAATTTTTGGAATACGTTGTTAAAGAATTAGTTGATAACCCAGAAGCCGTAAAGGTTGACAGAAAAGTTGATGAAATGGGAGTTTTAATTACTCTTGATGTTGATTCAGCTGATATGGGAAAAATTATTGGTAAAAACGGAAATACAGCTAAAGCAATAAGAACTTTGTTAAGAGTTGTAGGAATGAAAAATAATTCTAGAGTAAACTTGAAGATTAACGAACCAGAAGGAAACGTTCGTCCTTCATCTATGAATTCAGGATCTGTTGAATCATCAGTTGTTGGTGATGCAGGATCAATCGATGATGCTATGGAAGATTTGAAATCACTTTAAAAAATTCAAAATAAAAAGAACTCAGCTTTAGCTGAGTTCTTTTTATTTTGAATTTTTTAGTCGAAAGTCCATAAAGCCTGCCCACGCCTGCCGGCGCGCAGGGGCAGGCAGGTCCATAAAGTCAAAAGTTTTTAAAACAAAAAGGTTTTTTAAAACAGATATTTATGGTAAATTAAATAGGTAAAAAGAATAATATAAATTTGCTTTGCAAATTTACCACTTTAGACCTTCGACTTTTAACTTTGGACTAGAATGCTTACATTCCACATAATTACAATTTTCCCCCAATCTTTTGATTCATATTTAAATGAGTCTATTTTGGCACGAGCAATAAAAGATAAAAAAATAAAAATTAAATTTTATAATCCTAAGGACTATGTCAAAGAGGGAAGAGTTGATTTTAAACCATATGGAGGAGGCCCCGGAATGGTAATGAAAGCTGAACCTGTTATAAAAGCGATTGAAAAAGCAGTTGGAAAGAAAAAACTTGTAAAGATTTTATTTTTATCACCCAGTGGTAAAAAATTTGATAATCAGTTAGCAAAACAATATTCTCAAAAATTTAAAGATATCATAATCGTTAGTGGTAATTATGAAGGGATAGATTCTCGAGTAAAAAAAGTATTCAAGATGCAAGACATTTCTATTGGGGATTATATTTTAACAGGAGGGGCCTTGCCCGCTATGGTAATGATTGATGTTATTTCCAGACAAATTAAGGGGGTACTAGGAAAAGAAGAGTCCTTAGAAGAAAATAGAATTTCAAGTTCAGAAGTCTATACTCGTCCTGAAGTGATTAAATACAAAAAGCAAGAATATAAAGTCCCAAAAGTTTTACTTTCAGGACATCATAAAAAAATAGATGAGTGGAGAAGCCACAGAAAATAAAAACAAGTCTCAAGTGAGACTTGTTTTTATTTTCTATGACTTTTGTATTATGTAGTATGTATTAAGTATTATGTATAACTAATTTTAGCTTTGTAAAAATTAGTCTTTGCGAGGAAAATTATTAAGAGATACTATTTTCTTTGGAAATATTATCTCTTAATAATTTGACGAAGCAATCCAGAAAAATAAAAAAAAAGGGTTTTGCGTGGAAATCGCAAAACCCTTTTTGGGTGTGGTTCAGGAGAATCTATCAAAGCATGAATCTCCCTTTCTGTGTGAAGGCGCGACGGCTTTCGTCGTCATCCTTTAAATTGTTTTTTGCAAGCCAGTTTATGTATGCTTGCAAATCCTTCTGTTTAATGGTCGGGGATGGAGTTCTTCCAAATCCAGCCGTTCTGTGACTTCCTACACCCTTAGTTGTCGGTAAAATTGTCCCGTGTTCAACCATTTTTCTCTCCTTGTTTAATAGTTACAAGTTAACTTAAATCTATTTTAAATTATACACCATAATTACCATATATGTCAAATTACCTGTGGATAAATATTTTCCACTTAATTTTATACCCTCTATTTTCTAGCTATGATATAATAATGACAATGCAAACTCGTAAAAAAATTACTGTTTTGAGAGGAGGACCAAGTTCTGAGTACGAGGTCTCTTTAAAGACGGGAGCCTCTATTTTAAAGGCTCTCTCTGATGAAAAATATCATATTAATGATGTGGCTATTACCAAAGACAATAAATGGTTTTTAAATGGGTTAGAAAAAAAACCAGCTGATGTTTTGAATGAATCAGATTTAGTTTTTAATGCCTTGCATGGGGAATTTGGGGAAGACGGAAAATTACAAAAAATGTTAGATATTTTCGGAGTACCTTATACTGGTTCAAAAAATATTTCTTCAGCTTTAGCCATGAACAAAGCTTTGGCAAAAGAAGAATACCAAAAAGTAAATATCAAGACACCTATTCATATTGAAATTGATAAGGATAATTTTAGTATTGCAGAGATATTTAAAACTTTCCCTATGCCAGCAGTAATTAAACCTATTGGTTTGGGTTCTTCAGTGGGAATATCTATTGCTCGCACAGGGATTGAATTAGACGAAGCCCTTCAGAAAGCTTTTCAATTTGCTGATAGAGTAATGATAGAAGAATTCATAGGAGGAAAAGAAGCCACTTGTGGAGTGATTGATGCTTTTAGAGGAGAAGACCTTTACACTCTTTTTCCTGTGGAAATAATTCCAGAATCAGATTTTTTTGATTATGAAGCAAAGTACGGAGGAGGCACTCAAGAAATTTGCCCTGGGAATTTTAGTGAATCTGAAAAAATAGAATTACAGAATTTAGCCAAGAAAGCTCATCAAGCTTTGGGAATGAGACATTATTCTCGTTCAGATTTTATAATTCATCCCAAGAGAGGAATTTATATTTTAGAAACAAATTCACTTCCAGGATTGACCGAAGAATCCCTTTTCCCTAAATCACTGAAAGCAGTAGGGAGTAGCTTGGAGGAGTTTGTAGAACATCTGATCAGTATAGCTAAATAGCTATCCTGAATTATATGCAAAGCATATAATTACATCGTTCGGATTATATAAAAATAAATATTAACATAATTTATTTTTATAAATCCTCACTCGAAATTATAAATTATAAATTTTAGATTTTAAATTACGGATTTTGCTCCGCAAAACCCATTACGAAAAGCTTTATCTTTTTGTCTTTGCGAGGAGTGAAGCGATAGCGAAACGACGAAGCAATCCAGATAAAATAAATCAACAAAATGAAATTATCTATCAAGAAAGGTTTAAGTTTTGGTTTAACTTCAGGAGTAATAACAACTCTGGGTTTAGTTATTGGTTTAAACGCAGGGACAGGCTCTCGGGCTATTATCATCAGCGGAATTATAATTATCGCTATTTCTGATGCGTTATCGGATGCTCTAGGAATTCATGTTTCAGAAGAGTCTGATCATAAAAATTGTTCAAAAGATATTTGGGAAGCTACAATAGCCACTTTTTTTTCTAAGTTTGTTGTAGCCCTTTCTTTTATTTTTCCTATTTTATTATTTCAATTATCTACAGCTATGATTGTTAGTATTGTGTGGGGAATGTCATTAATAGCAGTTTTTAGTTATTATATTGCACGCACCCAAAAAGAAAAACCACTACCTATTATTTCAGAGCATGTCTTCATTGCTATTGTGGTTATCGTCGTTACTCATTTTGTTGGAGCTACATTTGGAGGGTAATTTAAGTAAAATGGTTTACTTATTGTAAAGTTTTGGTATAATCATTGGGTACATAGTGGGCCTGTAGCTCATCTGGTAGAGCGCCTCACTTGCACTGAGGAGGCAGCGGGTTCGAGTCCTGTCAGGTCCACAACAATAGATTTTTATCATAAGAATATTTTAAAAGTCTTTTAGTATCAACACTTTTGGTCGGTTCTAACATATTCGATATTAAATCGGTTTCTTTTTTCATCTTTTGTATTAATGCTATCGGTTCTTCGGCTTGTATATTGACTACTTGGTCTTTTATAGAGAGGTTATAACAAACATTTGAAATTATTTTTTTCTTTGTTTCTAAATCACCTTTTATAAAAGCATATTTTGCATACCTGACAAAATCCAAAGTTTCTTCAGCTAATCTTATCCATTCATCTATTTTTTTATCAACTTGTTCTGTCTGGAACATAACAGTTTCCTTTTCTTCTTCAAGTCGTTTTTTCTTTTCAGAATATTCTTCAGAAGTTATTTCGTTAGAGATCCTAAGATCAAGTAACTTTTCAATTTTATCAATAACTAATTTATATTCTTTTTGTAATTTTTTAACTACTGAAGTTCTGTTTTTCTTTTCTTTTTCATTTACTTCTTTTAATGTTTCAATAGCCCATTCATGAAATTCTTTAGGAATCCTAATACTATCTAAAAAGAATACAAATTCTTTTTCTAGTATTTCTTCTCTAACTGCTTTTTCAGGACATTTATTATGTGATTTTCCGGTACAATGATAATAAATATAACTGTGAACATTCCCATTTTTCTGATACTTCCATTTCTTTTGTGCTGTAATCATTGAACCACAACCAGCACATCTCATTATTCCTGTATAAGCAAATTTATGAGTTCTTGGTCTAGGTTTTCCTTTTTTTCCTAAAATACATTGGATAGTGTCATATTCCTCTTTAGAAATTAAAGGTTTATGATTTCCGTCATACCAATTACCACTTCCTTTAGGATATTCAAACTTTCCATAATAAAAAGTATTTGTAAAAATATTGTAAATAGCACTTCTTGATATTTTTCTATCTGGTCTACTTCCGTAACCTCTTACAGTTAAACCTATTTCTTTATTAGATTTTTCTAATAAATTCATAATAGAATATTGTCCTGTTAGCATTAGGTCAAATAATTTTCTAACTTTATCAATTCTGTCATCATCAATTAATATTTCTTCTTCTCTATTTTTATCTTTATATTTACTGTTTAAATAACCAACAGGAGCAAGGCTTGGTCGATATCCTCGACTAACACTATTTCTTTGACCTCTTTTAATGTGTTTTATTAAATCTCTTGAATATTGAGTAGCAACACCGAATTCTACAGCAGACAAGAGAACATTATCATCTGGATAAAAATCTCTATCAACAGATTTAATATTTTTAATTATTTCTTCTTGAAGTAAATATTTTATAGTTCCTTCATCTATTGGATTTCTGGTTAACCTATCCATTTTCCAACAAAGAATTCCATCTGCTTTGCCTTCTTTTATTTTCTCAATCATTTCAATAAATTGTTCTCTTAAATATGGTTTTTTAGCAGATTTAGTCTCTTTAAAAGTTCCTACAACTTTTAAGTTTAGTTTTTTAGCAAGTTCTTTAACTTCTCTTAATTGAGAATCTATTGAAGCAACATTTTCTTCACGATCTCCTTTTTCAATAGATCTTCTCGCATAGATGAAGTATTTGATTTCTTTTTTTTCTTTCATTTCTATTATTTTATTATCCAATATATTTATAATCCTGTAAACTAAAACCATTGAAGTGCAAAACTGCAATATGTATATATAGTTGCAATTTTGCAGTTCAAATTAGTTATTCTGTTTACTTATCATCTCCTACAATGAAATATCGATTATAACGACCATCTTTTTCTTTAGTAATAGATTGTTCCGTTATCAGTATTTTTAACGCCTCATGCGTAGTTCTATCGCCTATATCGCATTCAGACTTTAAAGCTTCCTTAATATCTTCCGTCAGCATTCCTTCTTCCATATTTTTTAACATTTCAAGAATTTCTTTCTTAGCAATATCTTTCTTTAAAATAGAAGATTCTTGCTCACCTTTATATAACATAGAAATGTTGCCGTCTTTTTCTACTAGTTCAACCATAAATTGTCCTAATCTTTTACCGTTTCTTAATTTTTCTTGAGAAATAATAAGTTTTTCAGATTTAACACCGTCTTCTTCTGTTTCTGTTTTCTTTTCAATCGCAATATGTGAATCAGCTCTTCCTGAAAAAGCAGAAGATCCTCTAATACTTTGACTGGCTCTTTGTCTAGTTAGTCCATCCTTTCTATGATGATGTAAATAAATTACAGTTGCTCCAGCTCCATTAAATTCTTGTAGGTATTCCATTATCTTCTGCATATCTCCTGAATCATTTTCTGACTTATCATGAAAAGCGATAAAAGGATCAAAAGCAATGAGTTTAGTGTTTTCTTCTTGTATTTTTTTTATAATTTCCTTCCTATCCTTTTCATTATCTAACTTAATACAGTTCTGCGAACTTATTTTTATAGGTAAAGAAGAATCAACATTAATTAATTTGAGTCTTCTTTTGTGTTCAGCAATATAAGTCTCTTCATCTATTATCAAGACCGAACCTTGTTCAACTTTAAATTCTCCTAGAAAATCAAAACCTGAGGCAACAGCTTCTGCTAAAAACATAAGAAACCAACTCTTACCAGAACTAGGATGTCCTGATATTGCAATAATTCCGTTTTTAGGAATAAGTTTATCTACTACAAATAAATTTTTAGGAGTCTCTAAATTATAAATATCATTAATAGATAATAATTTTAAAGATTTATCTTCTCTTAATTCTTTTATCGTTTCTTGTTTTATTAATTCCTCCTTATTCTCTATATTCCAATCTTTAAAAAGTTCTCCTAACTTCTTATCAACACCTTTGTTCTTGCAATCAGGATTATTACAGCTTCCTGTTTGACTATCTAAATCAAAATTAAAACAAGCTATTTGTTTATGATTGTTATCTTCTTTTTTACAATATTGACATTGAAAGACAAGATCTCTGTTAATTGTTTTATAACCAATATTATTACTTTCTAAGTACTTTATAAGTTTATTTTCCATGTTGGTTTTTATTAGTTAATGCTTTAATAAGCAGTTTATAAATCTCAACCAACTTTGTAGCTTTTCTCAAAGCCTCTTTTTTAGAAATATCTTTACCATATTCCTTTTTATAGATTTCCATGAATCTATTTAAATTTTTGTTTTTCATAAAAGATAAACAAAAAAGCCCTTATTGCAGAAAAAATAACCAAACCTTTTTTAAGGTTAAGTATCTTTTCAACAATAAGGGCCCTTCTACTTTAAGCTTTATAGAAACGGAAGATCAATCTAAATTATTATGATTGGATTCTTCACAGTCGCTTATTATTTATCTTGTTTAAAGTGCTTTTTTAAATTAATAAAATAGTTTGCTTATAACTATTTCTTAATAATATTCTTATTATAGACTAATCATCTATAAATAGTCAATATGGAAAATTTTTTTGCAGTTCTCATTTTCACAAATTCTAGTAAGAAAATCTTTTTCTTCCTTGTTTTTAATAGGTGTAAGCCTTTGTTTTTGAATACAAAAAGGACAATAAAATTCATATTCAGATTCGCAGTCTTTGCTTATCGTCTTTAAATTAAGAAGATTAATATTATGATCATCCGATAAATAAATTTCTAAATCTAGTTCTTCTAGTTTATCATCCTTATTTTGTGAAAAGAGATTATAAGAAATACCACATTTATTACATATAATTGGTTCTGTTATATTAGATTTATCTGAAATTCTGATCCATTTTTTATTTTTCTCTCTACAGTTAATGCAATAAATCTTTTTTTGTTTTGTTTTCATGTTTATATTATTATCTTTTACAAAAAGAAAAACAAGTTTAAAAAATAGCCAATTTGATATTAAATCAAAAAATCAATTTTATCATTATTTTGGAATATCCTTTGTTTTAACTTTATAAGTTAAAAGTTCTTCTTTCGTTATAATTTTCTTTTCAATGAAAACATTGATAAATACTTGAATTTTTTTCTCTATTTCTCTTATTATGCCGAAACTAAGACAAACTAAAAATAATAAGTAAAAACTCAATGCTTTAATTCCTCCGATACCAAAGAAAATTAAACCAAGGATAAAAATAACAAAAGTATATTTAAATACGTTCTTAATACTTTGTTTAAATTCATTTTTCCAAATTTTGTAAGATTTATTCATAAATATTTATTTAACTTATAAAAATTTTAATTACAAATAATTACCTCTTCATCAATTACTTCAACTAAATATGTTTTAACATCATAAAGATCACCAATATAATCAATCAGATTATTTTCAAGAGCCATTTTGCCTTGCATGGTTGATCCGTCAGACATTTTCCTTACTTGGTCAATATTTATGTTTCTGTTTTCAGATACTACTTTAATAAAATTATCTAAAGTTATATTTAAATCCCTTTCAATTAAAAGTTTCTCGTTGTAAGTTAATGTTTTATTTGTATTAAGAGTATCTTTATATTCTCCAGTACTTAGTTGATTAAAATGTAATCCTTCTATTTGGTTTTGAGCTACATTGTCTAAATAAGATATAGTTACTCCAATACTACCGATATCTGATAGAGAAGAAGCAAAGATAACATCAGCTCCTGTAGCTGCCCAATAGGCAGCTGATGCCCCTAAACCTCTTATTAAAGTTACAGTTGGAATATCAGTACGAATTAAAGCATTACAAATTTCTTCTCCTGTTATCGGATATCCACCACCACTATCAACGTCTAAAATAATTGCTTTAATATTTTCTGAATTATTCGCATTTTCTATAGCAGAAACAATTTCACTAGAAGAAACACTATCTCCATCATAATTTTCTACATCCATAAAACCTTTAAGATCTATTTTGGCGACATTACAATTTTCGTCAAAAAATGAAAAATCTTCATAATATATTTCTTCACCATTTAATATCCAAAATATTTCATCTTTTATAATTATTAAACAGCTAGTTGCAACAAGAAGCATTCCTAAGTATTTAAAAAACTTTATAATTATTTTTTTATTAAAAAATTTAAATTTCATAATGATATCTTTATTGGATTGTTTAATAGATATACAAAAAACTCCCCATGAGACGGTAGCTCAGCTACCCACTATCAGTTTCCCAATAGGGCCTACAAAGCAATTCTCATGAAGAGTTTTTTACTTTGTAGGACTTAAACCATACCTTTAGAAATTCCAAAGGGTTAGGTCTTTAAATATTTAATTGTGTTTCTATTATAAAACTTTTCTAGACAAAAAGGAATAAGGCTCTTTGACAAACTAATTTAACTGTATTCTAACAATAGAACTACTTTACAAATTAATACAACTTGTGTAGGATCATAGTATCACTTAATAACTAACTTATTAAAAAAATGAAAAAAGAACAAATTATAGAAACAATAGATATAACTCCTGATAAAAGTATTTATCACAAAATAGGAGAAGCCAACTATTCTATTTCAGATGCTATCGCTGAACTAGTTGATAACTCAATTGATGCTTCTAATACTGAAGGTGTTGAAGTATTTATTATATTAGACAAGAAAAATAATAAAATAATTGTTGAAGATAATGGAAAAGGTATGGACAAGAAAATAGCTTCAAAAAGTTTAGTTCTGGCACATTCAAATAAACATGACTCTTTAGGTGAATTTGGACTTGGTTTGAAATCAGCATGTACAAGTCTTGGTACTCATTTTACATTAACGACCACTTCTAAAAATTCAGAAGAAAAATACTATCTTGAATATGACCGAGACTTATTTCTTTCTTCAAATGAATGGAATAAATATCCTCTTTTAATAGACAAAACATCAAAAGAAGAGCATGGAACAAAGATAGAAATCTCTTCTCTTAAAATAAAACTTTATGATGCCTTAATTACAAGATTAAAAAATGACTTGTCTAAAAGATATGGTCCTTATATAGAACATAATAATGTTGTTATAAGTGTTGGTTTAGGCAGGAATTCGGCTAAACCTTGTAAACCAACAAAACTAAAACTTATAGACAAGTCTAAAAAAGAATTTAAGTTCTTATTATCGGGGAATAGAGAAATAAGTGGATGGTTTGGTATTTTAGAAATTGGATCGCAAAAACAAAGTGGTTTTAATATTTTTAGAAGAGGAAGATTAATAAGAGCTTCTGAAAAACTTGGATATAACTACCACCCTAGTTTAATGCATATAGCAGGTGAGATTAACCTTGATCCTGTTCCTGTAACTCATAACAAGAGAGAATTTATTTTAGAATCAGGTGAATTTAGAGAATTTATAGAGAAATTTTGGGGAGATCAGACAGAAAAATACCTTGGACATCGTGTTAAAGGGAAAATAGATGAAATAACTAAGAAAAGTCGTGATAAAGCAAATCAAGAAAAGGCAGACAGCATGCCTATAGAAAAAAAAGAAACAATAAAGAATAAAGTTTTGGAAGCTTTAAATAGACTTGATGATTTTAGAGAACTTGCTTTCCCTGATTTGAATAAACCAAAAAAAAGATCTGATTTAGGTAAAGAAGATCTTAAAGAAATTCGAAATGGAGATTTTAGAGTAGCAAAAGAAGAAGAGATTAACATTAGCGAAGAAAGAGATTCGAGAACTCCTAAAAAAACACAAAGTACCAAGGCTAAATTTATTATGATGGGAGGTAAAAAGTTTCGTTTTGATTTTTTCCTTCAAAATTTAACAAACGATACAATTGATAAAGAGACTGTAATTAATGATGATCATATTATAGAAATATACATCAATACAGGATTTAAAGGATATACATTAACTAAAGATACTGAATTCTATACTACTTTTCATGTATCAGAAGCTATCGCTGAAATGTATGTTAAAGAAGCTAAACAAAAAATAGAACGTATTTTTGAATTAAGAAATAATTTGATTCATGAAGTTGCTGCTGTAATGCTAGAAGAGGAGGAATATAAGAAATTAGAAAAAGCAGAAATTGAATTATCTACTATCTCAAGAAAGAAAAAAGAACTTGAAGAAAAAAGAAAAAAGAACAGTTTATAAATTAATATAAAAGAATATGGTTAGAAAAACAAAAAAAGAGGAACTAAAAAGTGCGAATCTAACCCATTCGCAAATGGAAAGTGCTATTTTGAAAATAAATAGAAGAATTAAAGATCTTGAAACTTTTGATATATCTTCTGTAGAAAATAGGTATGATCCAAGAATTGAAGCATTATCCAACGAGTTAGATAATCTTTTAGCAAATATTTATGGTGCCGGTACGGTTGAGTATGAAAGATATCACTGGGGAGTAACTTATTTAGATACAGCTTCTATGAATATGGCTTATGAGACACCGATAAATGAAGTGAGAGAAGGATTACAGAACGGTATATCTAGAGCTAAAACAAATTTAGAAACTATAAAGAAGGGATTTATTGAAGAAATAGAAGATTCTGGACAAACTTTAGGTGGAAAAACTATCAAAGCTTATGATGGTTTGACACTTCACCCTGCGATAGAACGTGCAACTAATTCATTATTTCATAGTGAACATTATTCAAATGCTGTCGAAGATTCAGTTAAAGCATTAAATGCTTTAGTAAAATTAAATAGTGGGATCGAAGATAAGGAAGGAGCCAATCTTATGGAATATGTTTTTAGTCCTAAAAATCCGATTTTAAAATTTAATGATTTAAAAGATCAGTCAGATATAGATGAACAGAGAGGTTTTATGATGATGCTTTCAGGTGCTGTTATTGGTTTTAGAAATCCTAGAGCTCATAAACTAATAAAAGATGACCCGGAAAAAGCAATGGAATTTATTGCTTTTATAAGTTTACTTGCAAAATTAGTAGATAGTGCAAAAAAATAGTTATTTATGTAAAACAAGTTTTAAAATCATTTACTAATTTTCTAATTATACATATGAAAGAAAAAATAAGGCCGATTTATTCAGAATTACAGGGGTACTTATCTCAAGCCCCAGAACCTATTCCTGGTAGAGAAACAACCTCCAACGGGGTAGAGATAGTTGAACAGTTAAATTCTTCTATTGAAGAATTAGAAGAAATTTCTGGCGATGATTATTCTCGTTATAAAGAAAATATCAAAATTACAAAAAGTGGTTCTACGAGATATTTTGATTTATTAAGTTATAGATCTAGTCTTGGTGGTTTAATATCTCGTTTACACGGCAAATACTTTTCTGATGAAAATCCACCATTTAGCGGAATGCCTAGTACCGTAATTAACCAAAACCAAAGCCAAATAACCTATGTTCAAGTTCTTTTAGAAATGCAAAGTAAAATAGATTCAAAAATACCTGAATATGAAGAAGGGACAAGGGAAAGATCTTTTCTTGAAAAAGTGAAGTCTTCTTTATCTGGAATTAGCGATATAAATAGTTTAGTTGTTTTGATTCTAAAAACTGCAAAAGATTTAGGATTAACTTTAGAACAAATCTTTTCTATTTTTTCTTAATTTACAATAAAACAGGTTCTATAGTCATTTATTAATTTCCACAAAACGGAAAAACAATAGCAATTTAGCTATTGTTTTTCTTGTATTATGACGAGTTCTAATTTTGTTTATTAATCTATTTTTCTAATGTTGTTGTCACATGTTATAATCAATATTATGAAAAATATTATTATAAAAAACATAACTAAGAATAATCTGAATAAATTTTCAGTTAAAATTCCATTGCAGAAATTAGTTGCAATAGTTGGTCCTAGTGGCAGCGGAAAATCAACCCTAGTAGAAGATGTTTTATATAATAATTCTTTAGAAAACAAATGGAATATAAGAAACTTGCCTAAAAAAGTATTTATTCTTGAGCAAAAAGTAATTCTTCCTAAAAGTTCAAAATTAAGTTTGGGTGAATTTAATTTAAGAAAGTTAAAGAAAAAGCTATCTGAATTGAAAAAAGAAGATTTATTGATTGTTGATGAACCTTGTGCTGGTTTCTGTAAAAAAGAACGGGAGTTAATTTTGAAAATGTTACAAGATAAAGTTAAGCTTGGATTTTCAATAATTGCTGTTGAACATAATAAAGAAATTATTGTTAACGCTGATTATGTTATCGAGCTTGGTCCGGGTTCTGGTCGTTATGGGGGAAAACTTATTTTTCAAGGAAATTTAAAAGAATTTGAAAAATCAAAAACAATTACTGCAAAATGTGTTTTTACTAAGGACAAAAAACAAAAAAACAATTATTCCCAAAATAAAAATAAAGAAATTACAATTTCAGAAATAAATGTTAATAATTTTAAAGATTTTAATTTTAGTTTTCCTTTAACAAGCATTGTTTGCCTTACGGGATGTTCGGGGTCAGGTAAGACCACCTTATTAGATACCACTTACAGAGCCTTATTTAAAGGAAAAAATGCTTGGAAAATAAGATTAAAAAATGTGAATGTAAAAGGGAAAACTAATGTTCGTCGGTCTTATATAGTTCCACAAATTCCAATTAGTGACCATCCAACAAGTATTTTAGCTACATATACAAATATATGGGGTAATGTTCGAGATATTTTTGCAAATCAAGAATTATCTAAAAAATTAAAATTAAAGAGGTCTGATTTTATTATTTCGAAAAGTATTTTAGACAAAAAAAATGATTTCTCAAAAGATGTTTTAAAAGTCTTGTTTAATAAAAAAAATATTCGTGATGTTATGAATATGACGATTGATGAGGCTTTAGAATTATTTAAAGAAGATTCTCTAATAGTAAGAAAACTAGAATTTTTACAAGAAGTCGGTTTAGGATATTTAGTTCTAGGACAAAAATCTAGTTCTTTAAGTGGTGGAGAAGCCCAAAGAGTTAGAATATCAAATATTCTTTCAAAAAAATTAGGAGATAGGTCTATTTATATTTTTGATACACCTTCTCGTGGTCTACACATGATGGATATTCCTGTTTTGATAAAAGTTTTCAGAAAAATTATTAGTAAAAACAATACAATTTTAATTGCAGATAATAGAGAAGAAATTTTTGAGTATTGTGATTATAAGGCGAATTTACTTAAAACAAGTTCTATAGTCATTTATTAATTTCCACAAAACGGAAAAACAATAGCAATTTAGCTGTTGTTTTTCTTATATTATGACGGGTTCTAATTTTGTTTATTAATCTCTTATTTAAAAAGAAGAAAGCCCCAACTAATTAAAGTTGGGGCTTGTGTGAACAAAAGCGAGGGGAAAAGAGTTCTTATTCTCTGTATCCAGTTTCTAATGAAAGAGATACAAAATTAATCTTGGTCTTAAGTAAGACACTAACCCTTTCGCTTTTTTGAGGTTTTACTTTTTGGAAAAAGATTTTTCCAGAGTTTCTCTCATGAGAATCTCAGCAAAAATCATTGCTCTGTCAAACTTAACCCCGAGTTTCTTTGCTCCTT
Source organism: Patescibacteria group bacterium (assembly GCA_018817595.1). Classification (GTDB taxonomy): domain Bacteria; phylum Patescibacteriota; class Minisyncoccia; order Phycocordibacterales; family UBA12079; genus JAHITU01. The sequence goes on along the minus strand of JAHITU010000028.1, from coordinate 2,288 downwards.
CACCGATTTCTCGACGAATTTCTGGAGTAAGACGAACTCCTCTGAGCATTTTTTCTCGGACAATCGCCAAAGCAATTTCTCCCATTTCTTTCTCGGACATTTCCAGAGTTTTTGCAGGAAACTGAGCCATGATATAACCTCCTATTTAAAGAACTTGTTGTATAACCCTACAACTTGGGATAGTCAGAACCGTTTCTAACTATGTATATATTATATAACAGTATAATGCTATTTGTCAAGAGAAACAAGTTCTATAGTCATTTATTAATTTCCACAAAAACTTAAGTCCCAAGGCGAAAGCCTTGGGACTTTTAGTTTTTCCTAACAACTTCAATTATCCATTAGTTTTCCCCTAATGATATCAACTTTTTTCATTACAAACACTTTTACAAATTTTTGATAATTTGATAAGATAAATTTATCTTAAAGAATTAGTTGGTGAGGTAATAGCTCCCCAAGATTCATTAAGTAGAAATGGCAAAAAATAATTGCATCTACAATTAGAAATTTTTTGTTTCCGTTTCATTAGGGCTCTGCTATGTAGAGCCATTTTTTAATTCTAAAAGTTATTAACACCCTGAATTTCCCTTTAATTTACCTTTGTTATAATTAAAACAATACAAGAAGTCCTCGAGACTCGCACTTTTTTGCGGGTTTTTGTTTTTTAAATACCAGATTTTATAAAGGTCGAAATTATTAGCCCTATCATTAAGGTAGGTAGGTTTTAAACCCATAAAAAATTTATGTTATTTAAATGTAAAAATTGTGGATACGAATCTAGCAAGAAAGAAAAATGTTGTAGTCGAAAAATGGAAGAAAAATGTATAAATTGTGGTCAAGTTATGAGTAAATGTAAATGTGAAGATAGATAGTCTTTTTAATATTGAAAAAGAACTTGTATATTATTATGCAAGTTCTTTTGTGTTAAAATATAGTAAATGTTTAATCTAAAAGAAAAAATAAATAAACAGAGATTAAAAACCATTTCTTGGTTTGAAAAAAATGAAAAATACTTGATGATAGCTTTCTTTGCTGGAGGTTTGATTTTAGATAACCTTACCTTAAACAGAATAGATCAATTATTTGATAATTTAATCATTCTTGGTTACTTATTTCTGGCAGTTAGTAGTATTGTTTTAATTAATTATGTCCAAGCTAAAGAAAAAGAAAATAAGTTCTCTTATTTATCAAAAATAGACCATTATTTCCCTTTGATTACTCAATTTGCTTTTGGAGGTTTATTTAGTGCCTATATTATTTTTTATACCAAGTCAGCCTCTTGGGCAACTAGTTGGTTTTTTCTGATTATTATTTTCGGTCTCTTTATCGGGAATGAAAGATTTAGAAAAAATTATAAAAAAATTGATTTTCAAATAAATATTTTATTCATAGCCCTGCTTTCTTTTTTGGTTTTCTTTGTACCTGTTGTTATAAAAAGAATGGGTGATTGGGTTTTTGTTTTAAGTAGTCTTCTTAGTTTTATTTTGATTTGGTTGCTAATTAAATTTATCTCTCACTTTGTTTTTAAAATAAACCAAAATCAAAAGAAAAAAATGTTTACTCATATCATTGGTGTTTTAGTTTTGTTTAATCTAATGTATTTTTTAAATATTATTCCCCCTGTTCCTTTATCAATGAAAGAAATCGGCATATATAGAAATATTGAAAAGATAGCTGATGGTGATTATTTATTTAATGAAATAGAGTTGCCGTGGTATTCATTTGGAAATAAGTTTATAAAAATATCCAAAGGACCAGTTTATATTTATAGTTCTATTTTTGCTCCGACTAATTTAGAAACAGGTATATATTATGAATGGGCAAAATTTGATGAAGTCAAAAAAAGATGGATTGTTTTAAACAAAATACCTTATTCAATTAAAGGGGGGAGAGAAGATGGTTATAGAGGTTATACTTCGTCTTCTAATTTAGATCTTGGTAATTGGAGAGTAAATATAAAAACAGATTCAGGTTTAGTTGTAGGGAGGATTAAATTTGAATTAATAGAATGAGTCGAAAGTCTATAAAGTCCATAAAGTCCATAAAGTAAAAAATTTGCATTTCAAATTTTTTAAAGAAAAGCTTTACTTTTTGTATCTGTCATACTTAGTATTTATTTTAATATTATTTATAATCTTTTTAAGATTTGTTAACATTGCAGCAATAGAGTTTACACATTAATCTGTGTATATGAATAAATTTGATGCAAAATATATGTCTCTAAAAGAGAAAAAATTAAAACAAGTTATTAATAAAGAAAAAACTATTATTAAAATAGCTGAAGAGTT
>JAHITU010000034.1 GCA_018817595.1 Patescibacteria group bacterium | reverse complement strand
TGGTCAAACTCAGCAACAGCCTTTTGCCTCTCTTTTTGGATTGATAGACCATATTTGGCCATCTGTAGATCATAGATGGGCAAAAGGGTATGCCTGCCTTCTTTTATCGCAAGATTTCTCTGTTTTAAAAGAAGGCGATAACGACGCATATCATCGAAGAAAAGAGGGTCATACATGCTCATCGTCTGATCGAAAAACCTTCTTCTCTGTTCAGGCTCCCCTCTGACAAATGCAATATCATCATGGCTGAAAACAATGCAGGGAATATTATATATAAGCTCTTTTCTGTCCTTAATTTCCCTTTCATCAAGAAAAACCCGTCTTTTTGCTTCCTGGTATTCCAATACCAGCGTATGGCTAAGAGTGTCTTCCCCTAGATATTTGCCAATCAGCTTGAAAGCTTTCTCTCCATGGCTTACCAGCTCACGCAACTGAGAAGAGCGAAAGGAAGACCCGTAGCAAAGTGTGTATATTGCCTCAAGAAAGTTGGTCTTTCCCTGTCCATTTGTCCCAATGAGGAATACCTGCCGTTTATCGACAGGTACAGCCTCATGGGTAAGATTTCTAAATTGAACTGCCTGTATCTCAGTGAATACCATCAGGCATTGAGTTGCATGGGCATGATGACATGGTAGTAATCACGCTCACTTTCAGATTTGATGGTCATCGCCCTGGTAGGTTCTGTAAAATTGATGGAAAAGAATTCACCTTCCATCATCTTCAGAGGATTCATCAGATAGGTAAAGTTGAGCGAAACCTTGTTTTCCGGTCCTTCATACTTGCACGGAATAATTTCTTTTGCCTCTCCAACCTCATTCTCATCGCTGGTAAGCAAAATCCCAGATTCACTGATATCCAGATAGATTCGTCTAGCCTTGTTTTCTACTAGGAGTGATACACGTCTCAATGCATCAAGCATATCCTGGATTCTCATAGTGCTGCTGTAGCTTTGGCTTTCAGGTATTACCCTTCGGTAGTTAGGATATTGTCCTTTTATCAGAGTCGAATAGAAAAGTCTTTCTGCTATCTGACCAAAAATAATATTTTCAGTAATACAAAGTTTGAGTGTTCCTTCGTCAGTGGAGAGTTTCTTCAATACTGCAAAAAACTTTGGTGGAATGATAATTGGTGAAAAGGCAGGAATATCCTCTTCAAATTTTCTTTCAACAATGGATAACCTTCTTCCATCTGTTCCTACCATGGTCATCCCAGTAGGAGTCCTTTCAAGATAGAGACCGCAGAGAAAGTATCGTGTCTCATCTTCACTGATAGCAAAAATGGTTTGATTGGCCATGTCATTGAAGCTTTTCTGAGAAATTGTGAAATAGGAATTGTCTCCTATGCTTTCCATTGCAGGAAACTCATCTGCATTTATCGTGCGTAACTTGAAGTCTATGCTTTGGCCTTCAGGTTTGATGGCAAAGACTCCGCTGTTAGCTGTGAACTCAATGTTGCCTTCAGGAAGGGAACGAAGTATGTTCAGAAACTTGTCGCAGTAGACCATGGTTTTTCCCTTCTCCAAAGTCTGGACCGCTATCTCAGTACTGAAGCCAACTTTCTGGTCAGTAGCCCTGATATGCAAGCGATCGTCAGAGGTCTCCAAGTAGACGTTTGATGTGACCGAAAGTGAGTTTCTCTGACTCGTAAAATCCATCGAATATATGACTTCATTGAGTATTGATTCTTTGCTGCAGACGAATTTCATCTTAGACTCCTAATATTTAATATAAGTTAGTAACAGTAGTAATAGTAGCACGGATTCTGTGGATAACTGAATAATTCATTATACAACCAATCCTTAGTTTTTGCCATCTTGTGGATAACTCTTGCAGTTGTCCACAATTGTTCCACAAGCAAATTTGGCTATCCACAGGTTTTGAAAGCTATCCACAACCTATCCATAGGATATCCACAGGAATTTATCGCTTAACATTCATTAAGTCCCTCTTTAATTTCAACACAGTATTGGTGAAGGCTTCATCGCTTTTCATCAGGGATTCAATGCGGTCGTATGAGTGCATTACGGTGGTATGGTCGC
>JAHITU010000027.1 GCA_018817595.1 Patescibacteria group bacterium | reverse complement strand
TCTTCAGCTATTTTAATAATAGTTTTTTCTTTATTAATAACTTGTTTTAATTTTTTCTCTTTTAGAGACATATATTTTGCATCAAATTTATTCATCTACACAGATTAATGTGTAAACTCTATTGCTGCAATGTTAACAAAGAAAATACCCCCAACTTTTTATTTCTTATAAATCAAAATTTAGGTTATAATACTTAAAATGAATCCCGTTAGAGATTTGGTGAGAATAAAGTTAATTATATAGCTTTACATAAAACGGGAATAAAAATTAATAATTTAATTTAGACACTTTGTTAAAAGTAATTACTGGGATTTGTCCCGTTAGAGATACTTTTAATAAAGTATCTCTAACGGGATGAATGAAAAAATATTTACCTATTTAAATAACTTCACCTTACAAAACGAATTATTCGATACCATTGTTGTTTTCATAACTGACTGGCTAATCTGGTGGATAATTTTTGGAGCGGTAGTTTTGCTGCTCCTAAAAAAAATCACTCCCAAGCAATTTCTAAAAATTATATTTTACCCAGTCATCATCTGGGGAGTTGCAAAAGTAATAAAATATTTTTATTTTAGCCCCAGACCTTTTCTAGAACTAGAAAATGCCAAATTACTAATTGAACACGGAGGAAACGACTCAATGCCATCAGGTCATAGTGTTCTTGCTTCAGCCTTGGCAATGGCGACTTATTTATATAACAAAAAAATCGGTATCCTATTTTTTATAGGAGCAGTCTTAATCGGATTATCCAGAATAATCATCGGAGTCCACTGGCCCCTAGACATATTAGCTGGATTCATATTCGGAATAGCCGGAATTTTAATTTTAAATAAATATTTAAAAAAGATTTAAAACCCGTCTTTGCGACCCAGCACTTTGAATTTTATTACTTATCTTTTTATTATAAATAGATATTTATTTACATAAGCTTTATTTATATTGTTGCAACAAAGTGCTGGGGAAGCAATCCAGAAAACAAAAAACCCCACAAAAAGCAGAGCTCTTTGCAGGGAATGTAAACCCTAGGACCTTCCATATTTTTTGTATTCTTCTTTTGAAATTTCCTCAAAAACCAAAAGGTCATAACGAGGATCATTTTTCTCGGAAAATTTGAAATAGGTTGGTACCAAGTCAAATTCATTATAAGCTTGGTCATTATGATCGACGATTTGAATCATAGAAGTTTCCAATAATTTACTTCTACCTCTCTCAATCCCATCAGGAGTTTTTTCCTTAAGAATGAGAGTCAGAGGAGATTCTCTTACTCTATCGACAATCCGATAAACACAATCAGACCTCAAAGTCCCAGCCGAAAAACCTCTCCATTCTTTACTTCCATTTTTGTAACCATGTTTGTGAGCAAAAATCAAAACAACGGGAATCAAAGATCCCAAAATAAGTATCAATGAAAAATAGATGTTAAAAGTTGGGACATCAAAACCAAAAATAGTTTCCATTTTTTTCTCCTTTATTTAGAGAATTAAAATCAAGTTACACTATCTTTAATAATACCTATTTTCCACAAAAACACAATAAAAAATTACTTGGACGTAGCAGGTCTAGGTAATATAAAATTTCTTAATGAAGTAGTTCGGTTGATTTCATTAATTCAATTAAATTGAATTTCCCTCCGTTCGTCTCTGCGAGGAAATTTTTGAGAGATATCATTTCCTTTGGAAATAGCATCTCTTAAAAATTGACGAAGCAGTCCCTTTGGTTCCGTGAATTCTCAATCAAATTGAATTTCCCCTCCATTTAAGCTATAATCCGTTTATTAACAAAATTAATAAACTAGTTAAAAGTTCATAAAGTTAAAAGTAAAAAATTTGCAGAGAAATTTTTTTAAGACTTTACAGACATTATGGACTTTATAGACTTTCGACTAATCATCATGTTTATAATCAAAAACAAAAAAATATTTTTTAGCATTTCAGCTATTCTAGTTGCTCTTTCAATTTTCTCAATTGGATACTTCGGATTGAATTTCGGAATTGATTTCAAAGGAGGGGCCATTACAGAAATTGCCTATCTAGAAAACGCAGAACAACCAGAATTACAAATTCCTACAATTGAAGAATTAAAAACAGAATTAGGAACTCTAGAATTAGGAGCTTTTACAATTCAAGAAACTTCAAGTGGTACAGCTACAGAACTAGGGGGAATTATTTTAAGAACTCGTGATTTAACAGAACCAGAAAGACAAGCAGTTTTTTCTGTTTTAGATCAAGGAGGGGAATATCAGATTCAAGAAAAAAGATATAATTCAATTGGACCAGCTATTGGTGAAGAATTAAAAGGAAAAGCTCTTTGGGCTATCTTGGCTGTAGTGATTGCTATTATTTTGTTTGTGGCTTTTGCATTCAGAAAAGTATCAGAAGTAGCAAAATCAGAAAATAAAGTTTCATCTTGGAAATACGGATTCGCAGCTATTATTGCTTTGATTCATGATATTTTAATCCCAACAGGAATTTATGCTTTTTTAGGTTCTATGTTTATAGACTATCAAATTGACACTATTTTCATTATGGCAATTTTGGCTATATTAGGATTTTCAGTAAACGACACTATCGTTGTATTTGATAGAATAAGAGAAAATTTAGCTCATTCTCACAAGGAAGATTTCGACGAAATAGTAGGGAAGTCACTTTCACAAACTATTGCTCGTTCCATTAATACATCATTAACTACTTTAGTTGTTTTATTAGCCTTGTATTTCTTTGGAGGGGAAGCCACAAAACAATTTGCTTTGATTCTTTCAATGGGAGTAGTTGTAGGAACATATTCATCAATTTTCTTAGCTAGTCCATTACTTACTCTATTTAAAAAGAGTAAATAAGATTTAGGATTTAAGAACGATTGGCTTTAGTCAATCGTCTTTGCGAGGCACGAAGCAATCTCTTTCTATAACGAAAAGTTTTAACTTTTCGTATTTGCGAGAAGAGAAATTTAAAGAGAAAAATCGTGGACCTGGAAGGTCCACGATTTTTCTCTTTAAATTTCTCGACGCGGCAGCCTGCCTGCCGGTGGAGGTAGGTCCATTTATTTCCTCAAAATAAAGAAAACCGCCCAACAGAAGCCGAATGGCGATTTTCTGTTTGGACGGGTCAGGGGATTACAGCAATTCAAATCTTCCTTCAATTTTTTTCCACCTATTGGGAGTGTTCCTTTCGATAGTTCTTCGATATTCTTCGTTCGGAGGATACATTATCTCCCATGATGATTTCCAACCTCCATAGTTAGAAGAATAAAAGGTAATTTTGAGAGCAAGTTCTTTTTTGTCCATTTCTGCTGTAGGAAAAGTTGTTGTTAATAATGTAAAAAAATGGGTTTTATTATCATCTGAATCAACATCAGTAATTTTAAAATCTAATATCGAATCAGGACGACTTGTGATTTGAAATCCCAATATTGTACCACTTATCCTTATCTCTTTTTTGTTTGGATTTTGAAAAGTAAAAGAAAAAGCTTTACCTATTGCTTCTTTTTCTGATCCTAATCCAGCTTCTTTTATAAGCTCTTGAAGTTGTTCATTTAAATCCATTAGTATCTCCTTTATTATATAAATTAACATTCTCTACTTTCTAAATAGTATAACAACAATCAATAAAAGTCAATAGCTCTGAAAATCATTTACTTTTCGATAAACATATTGTATATTAAAAGCAGAAGTGAGGCAGTATTTTTGAAAAAACTTTCATATAAAGGAGATAAAAAAATGAAAAACAGATCATTGAAAATATTTATCGCTTGTGCTTTTGGCGCTGGAATAGGTTCCATGATTTCTCTTGAAATCAACAAAGCTTTTTGGTGGTTGGGTATTCCGGCTGGTGGTTTGGTAGGATATTTTTCCTATGAATTCAAATCGGTCATCCAGGCTTTCAAAAAAGCTTGGGGTGAAGTCACTTCCTTTGATTCAAATTTCTACAAAGAAGTTGAAAGAGTTACCTGGAAAGCAATAGCCCTTGGAAGTATAGGTTTTGCTTTTACTCCTGTTTATCTCGGTCTGCAATCTTCTTTGTTATTTAATGAAAACTCTTTTAATAAACACCCAATTTTAATGATTCTTTTCGTTCTTTCTTATAACCTCTTTATTATTCCATGTGTTTTTAAGGCAATAGATAGAGGTAAGAAAAAAATGAATAAAGATGATTGGAAAGAAATATTTTTTAAAGTTACCAATCCTTTATTAATATTTTTTTACTGGCCCTTTGTTAGTTTTAAATGTATTTTTAAAGCTCTTTGGTGGATCCTTTTCGAAATACCTGTAGCTGTTGTTATGACAGCTTCAATTATCAAAAAGACATTTATCTTAATCCACTCGGACATCAGATTGATTTGTGGTTTAGATGCTGCCATAGGAACAGCCATTGGGTACTATACCGGATTTGTTCTTGTAGGTATGATTGTCGGGGGAATAATCGGGGTAATCAATTACAAATTGGTTTCTCGAAAAATCCTTAAGTTGAAAATATAAGACATTATTCAAAACCGTCCAAAAGAAAAGCCCTCCAGCTTTTCTTTTGGACGGCTTTTTTCATTCGTCTTTGCGACCCAGCACTTTGAACTAAATTACTTACTTTTATTTCGTAAAATACTATTAAGTTTTTATAAACTTTATTTATATTGTTGCAACAAAGTGCTAGGAAAGCCACACCTATGGGTGATTTGAAAACAATTCAGAATCATTAATCTAAAATCTAAAATCTAAAATTTATAATTCAAAATTAGATATTATCTAATTTTGTTTACATCCCCTCAAAATTATGGAGAAATACAAACTAATTCAAATATATACTTGATTAAATTCTATTTTTATATATAATAGGCAATGTTCTTTGAAAATAAAATATTCCCAAAAACCGTACATTGTTGGTATTTGGGAAGCAACATTAAAACCTGTAATATTATGTACTCGTGCGAGCCATAATATTACAAACAACCTTTGAATAATTTAAGTGAGTTTTTTAAATTTTTATCCAAAATTTAAAAGAGGATCAAACTTTTATAACATCAGTTATTTTGAATCTATGATTCAACCTTTTCTTTTGTTCCATTTCTCAAATTTGTTTTACACAGATTTGTTTTAATTAAGAGTTTGATCCTAGCTCAGGATGAACGCTGGCGGCGTGGATAAGGCATGCAAGTCGAACGCCCTCTTCGGAGGGAGTGGCGAACTGGGTAGTAACAGGTGGGTATGAACTCAAGAGTCAGGAATAGCTTATCGAAAGGTAAGGTAATACTTGATATCCCTACGGGGGAAAGATTTATCGCTCTTGAATCAGCCTGCTTAGTATCAGCTAGTTGGTGAGATAAAAGCTCACCAAGGCTATGACGCTTAGGGGAGGTGAGAGCCTGACCCCCACCATTGGAACTGAGACACTGTCCAAACTCCTACGGGAGGCTGCAGTCGAGAATCTTCCGCAATGCACGAAAGTGTGACGGAGCGACGCCGCGTGATTGATGAAGCTCTTCGGAGTGTAAAAGTCTTTTATAGGTGAAGAAGTTTATTGACATTAACCTATGAATAAGAGGCTGCTAACCTCGTGCCAGCAGCAGCGGTAATACGAGGGCCTCAAGCGTTATCCGGAATTATTGGGCGTAAAGGGTGTGTAGGCGGTATAGTTAGTCTTATGTTAAAGCCTCAGGCTCAACCTGAGAGATGCATAGGAAACGGCTAAACTAGAGTGTGTGAGGGGTGAATGGAACTCATAGTGTAGGGGTGAAATCCGTTGATATTATGGGGAACACCAAAAGCGAAGGCAATTCACTGGCACATCACTGACGCTGAGACACGAAAGCGTAGGTAGCGAAAGGGATTAGATACCCCTGTAGTCTACGCCCTAAACGTTGTTCACTAGCTTTTCGGAGTATCGACCCTCTGAGAGGCACAGCTAACGCGTTAAGTGGACCGCCTGGGTAGTACGAGCGCAAGCTTAAAACTCAAAGGAATAGACGGGGACTCGCACAAGCGGTGGATCACGTGGCTTAATTCGACAATCCACGAAGAACCTCACCAAGGCTAGACATTTAGCTTATGCCGTCCTAGAAACAGGAAGGCCTATCGGCTAAACAGGTGTTGCATGGCCGTCGTCAGTTCGTGACTTGAGTTGTTCTCTTAAGTGAGGAAACGAACGTAACCCTTATCGTCTGTTATACGTGTCAGACGAGACCGCCCAGCACTTTGAGCACAAGCTCAAAGAATTTTCAATTTTCAATTTTCAAACAATTTCCAATGTTTCAATTTGAGAATTTTTCAAACAACGAATTTTTGCAAAGCAAAAATTCGTCAAATAAAAATTTATTTTTATTGTTTGGAGAATTTAATCATTAATTCATTAATTCATTGTTTAGAAATTAGAAATTAGAAATTGAAAATTCTTTGTGTCGCTTGCGAACAAAGTGTTGGGAGGAAGGTGGGGATGACGCCAGGTCAGCATGACCCTTGATGCCTTGGGCTGCTCACATGATACAATGGGTGTGACAACAGGTCGCGACGAGGTAACTCTGAGCCAATCCTTAAACACATCCCCAGTTCGGATTGAGGGCTGAAACTCGCCCTCATGAAGTTGGAATCGCTAGTAATCGCAGGTCAGCTATACTGCGGTGAATACGTTCTCGAGTCTTGTACTCACCGCCCGTCAACACAAGGGAGCCGGAGGTGCCCGACAGTCGTCCTAGTGGCGAACTAAGGTAAAATCGGTAACAAGGTGTAAGTCGTAACAAGGTACGGCTACCGGAAGGTGGTCGTGGATTATTTCAAAATGAACTTGTTGACATCGTCTTAGGACGATGTCTAGTGAAAAGTTTGTAAAGTCCATAAAGTCAAAAGTCAAAAAATTTGCTTGCAAATTTTTTCCTTTCGACTTTCGATTTTCGACTTTTGACTAGTCTTTTCTTTCAGAAAAGAGGACTTAAATGGTTGATTCTTACTCTATAGTAGGAGGGTGTTGGTCTCGTAGCCTTAAATTGAGACCGCTAAATTTATTTAGGTTTTAAAAAAGAAATGGAACAGAAGAAAGGGAAAAATTAAAAAGGGTCGGCGCTTTGCGCCGACCCTTTTTAATTTTGGTATTTTGTATCAAGTATTATGTATTATGTAGACAAATTTTTACGAAGTAAAAATTTGTCACGATTTATCTTTAATAAATCGTCTTTGCGAGGAAAAATAATTAGGGGTCGTTCCCCTTGTAGTGAGCTTGCGAACGGAGGGGTGCGACCCCTAATTATTTTAACGAAGCAATCCAGAAACAACGATTGCTTTAGCAATCCAATTCCGTCCCTGCCTGCCGGCAGGCAGGTTTGCGAGCCTGTCCGCCTTAGGTGTGGGCGAGTGGAATTTTGGTTTTTTTCAAAAAACCAAAATTCCTCTCAACGAAGCAATCCCATTCTCGTCTCTGCGAGGCGCGAAGCAGTCCAGACAAAAAGAAAACCCCGCCAGTCGAGAACAGGGTTCTCGTCTGACAAGGTTATAAATTTAAAGAAAAATCACCTAACAAAAAGTAATCATTAGATGATTTTTCGTTAGGTGTTTAAGGTTTACCACAATCAGGACACAGTCCACTTCTGGATTGCATCTGTTGAATGGAACCAAAACTAGGACAATTCTTGTGAATATTTTTTGAATCAATGATTTGAAGTTCTTTCAGTTCACAGCAAGGGCATTCATAAACCCATTTTATAACTCCTGCTTGTTCAACTTTTCTATTTAAATCTTCCATATCACTTCCACAATACAGACAAACTTCAAACTTAGAACCTTCTTTCCGTGGGGTGTAGGTTTTACAATGGGAACATCTTGTTCCTTTTAAAATTTTTACCAATCCGTCAGATCCTAAAACTTCAGATCCTAGCCCTCTTTTAAAGTTTGGATTATCTTCCCATACTTTTTCAACTTCTTCTAGATGGCAAGAACAACGCGTTTGGATACCATAGATTTGTTGTTCCAAAACAACAAAATCAGATTCAAGGATATTTTTAAGTGTTTTCAAAAGATCTTCTTTTGCCGAACAATCTGGATATTCTTCAGGATGTGTCAAAAAATTTATTAATTTTGTTGGATTCATTATATTTATCCTTTTCATAAAATTAAAATTACAAAAAACTTTTCCTATCCCTAACTATATACAAAAATACCAAAAAATCAACAAAACCCCCAATCCTAGGCTCTATTGAGCCCACGATTAACAAAAAGAAAACCGCCTTGTCGTAATAGACCAAATTGGTTTTCTTATGATTTTCGCGGTTGTATTAATATAATGGAATAACAAATTTTTCCGAGTCTTTATTTTCAGAGACAATGGCAAAATGGCTCCAATTTTTTGATCTTTCTTCTCCAAAGAAAGATAGAGGAAAAGCATCTTTAATAATGAAATGATGCAAGAATAATGTTTTTTTGTATTTGCTTTTAGGATCGGTAATCACTAGGCTTTTATTTTTTGTGCGTTCAAAAAGTAAATGTTCCCATCCACTGATAATTGGAGTCCATCCCAAATACTCTTCTTTTAGTTCATATTTTTCAGGTTGGTTACCTAGACGATACTTTTTTAATTCATTTTCCATAATTTTTGCTCCTTGTTGTTTTAAAAATACTCCTCATTTCCTCCCCAAACAATACAACACCCACCCCAAAAAGTAAAGCCTAAAATTCCTTATCAAATCATCCCTGCGAGTATTTCGTCTTTGCGACCCAGCACTTTGAATTAATTTACTTACTATTATTTTATAAATTATTGTTTATTTTTTTATAAACTTTATTTATATTGTCACAGCAAAGTGCTGGGGAAACAATCCAGAAAAACATTTTATTTATTAAATATGGAATAAAAAAATTAAAATTTTACTAAATTTTATTATGTGGATAACTCCTTGATTTTACTTTCATAAAAATGTATATTATATACATAAACGCTCCCGCTAACCGAAAGGTCCGCGGGAGTTTTCGTTTATAATTTTATGATATAATAATTTTATGAAAACTATTTTACTTATAGATGGGGAAAATTTCAAGAATTACATTAAACATTCTTTAGATACTGAAAAAAGAGATATAATTTGGAACGAATATAATTTTAAAAGCTTGTTTGACTTAGTTTTAGAAGGTTATGATGTAATTAAAGTTATTTTTTATTTTGCTAAATTAAAGAAACACGAAGAAACTGAGAAAAAATCTTTTAAACTTATCGAAGATCAAAGATTTTTAAAAACTCACTTAGAAAAGCAGGGGTTTGAAGTTGTTTTTGCAGGTAGAGTTAGAGGATATAAGGAAAAAGGTTTTCTAGGTAAAAAGATTTTGGTTTTTAAAGAAAAAGGGGTTGATGTAAGAATAGGAGTAGATATGGTAAGCTTTTCTTGTGATAAATTGTTTGATCAAATAATTTTATGTAGTTCTGATTCTGATTTACAACCAGCAATAAGTGAATCTAAAAAAAGAGGTTCTAAGATTATATATTTAGGTTTTGAGAATAATCCTAATAGGGGGATCTCATATAATTCAAACAAAACTATTCTTATAAGAAATTCTGAGGTGGAGAAGTTTTTAAGTTTACAACCAGAATTGAATTTAGAATCAGAAACAAAATCTTCTATTTAAAATCTAAAATCTATAATTTAAAACCTACCTCTCTTCGTCTCTGCGAGGAAAGATTTTTTTGTTTTTCAAAACAAAAAAATCTTGACGTGGCAGTCTAGAAAATACCCAAAAAGAAAACCCCGCCAATCGAGAACAGGGTTCTCGTCTGATAGGGTCAGAAACTATTTTCCGTTTATTTTAATATTACAATATTGTCATGCTGATGTTACAATATTGTAATAAAGATGACGCAATGAAATGTTGCAAAATAACCATTTTTATCAGTTTTCCACATAAATGACGCAATGAGCTTGAATTAGTGACGCAATGATGATAATATTTTAATTATGAACGAAAGGCAAAAAAAAATTTTAATATTTGCTAAGGAAAATAAATCTTTTAAAAACAAAGATTTAGTTGTTTTTTTTAATGATAAATATTCTAGAGAAACAATAACAAGAGATTTATCTTTTTTGTCTGAACAAAATTTATTAAATAAAAATGGAGCAGGAGCTTTTGTTTCCTATTCTTTATCTGAAGCGTTTAGAATATTAGAAGAAATTAATATTGAACAATATTTTTCTAAAGACTATAAACAAAGAGAAATAAAAGAAAACTTTAACTTTGAAATATTTGAAATTCTTGAAAATGAAATCTTTACAAAGGAAGAAAAAGAAAAACTCGATAAATTACAAAACGAATTTATTAAAAATTTTACAAAATATAATAGCCAAACTTTAATCAATAAAGAATTTGAAAGAATAATGATTGAATTTTCTTGGAAATCCTCAGCCATTGAAGGGAATACCTATTCTCTTTTAAGTACAGAAGCCTTGATTAAAGAAAATATTGAAGGAAAAGGCAAAACCAAAGAAGAAACTCAAATGATTTTAAATCATAAAGACGCCTTTAATGAAGCTATTCAAAATAAAGAGAGATTTTTAAAACTGGATTATAATGATATTGAATATATACACTCTGTCCTTACCAAAGGTTTAGGAATTACAAGAAATATTAGAAATGTCGGTGTAGGGATTACTGGTACTAAATATAAACCATTAGATAATAGTTTTCAGTTAAAAGAAGCCTTGGAGAAAATGGTTAGCTTATTAAATAAAAAAGAAAACTTTTTTGAAAAAGCTTTTCTTGCAGTGATATTAACATCATATATTCAAGCATTTGAAGATGGGAATAAAAGAACCGCTAGAATGTTTTCTAATGCAATACTTTTAGCCCATAATTCTATTCCTCTTTCTTATAGAATTGTAGATACAGAAGAATACAAAAAAGCTTCCTTACTTTTTTATGAAGTAAACAATATTTCTTATTTCAAAAAAATATTTATAGAACAATTTGAAGATGCTGTAAAAAATTATTTCAATTAATTGGCAACTAATCAATATGTACAAAGCATTTATAGAAATACCAAAAGGAGACGACCGAAGAAGACATATGAAATTTGATAAAAGCGGACTTATTGATTTAGGTCCTATTAAAGATGTCATTCCTGTTAATGACGGAGTAATGCCCGTTCATTATGGATATATTTTAGATACTTTAAATACAGAAGAAAACCCACCCGAAGAATTAGATGTATTAATTTTTTCAGACAAAGATTATTCCGTTTCAGATATAGTGGATATAAAACCAATTGCTCTAATAGAAAGAGAAGATAAAGACCACAAAATCGCCGCAGTTGATTTAGATAGTGAAAAAACCTGGGAAGACATCAATGAAACAGAAAAAGAATTAATAAAAGACTATTTTGGCTACAAATCAAAAATCACCAGCATCACCGGACAAGACACCGCAATAAAACTAATCAAAAAATTTAAAATCTAAAATCTACAATTTAAAACCTACCTCTCTTCGTCTCTGCGAGGAGTGGAGCGTAGCGGAACAACGCGGCAGTCCAGAAACCCCACCCACAAAATATGTGTGGATAATAAAAAATTATGGAAAAAACTTTGCCAGTTAAAATAAAAAACTAATCCTCAAACCTCTCAACCTGTGATATAATTACCCCAATGAACAAACTAGCCATCCTCTCCACAACAACAACCCTCCTAGCCACAACAACCCCAAAAACTACTTAATCCTCGAAGGACTAAGTAGTTTTGTTTTAAATAACAATTCTACAATTCTATAGAATTGTAGAATTGTTATTTATATAAACATAAACAAAAAAAAGACCGCACAAAGAAAAACTGTGAAGTCTTTCTTTGTGCGGGAATTTACTTTTCAAAAACAGATGTCATTTTATTGATATTCTGTAATCTTTCTTTTAAAAATGTGTTCCATGACATGAGTCCGGGCTGGCGATTCTCTAATAGGGAAAGAGTTTTCTCCAGTTCTTTTTGAAGTTCATCAAGATCAACAATCTTCTTTCCGTCTTTGGTTTCTTTGCCTTTTTCCATTTTTCACGTCTCCTTAAATTTTGGTTTAGAATTACAACTTTATTTATAATACAACAATATAATAGAAAGTAAATGAAATTAAAAGTTCTCAAGATCCAGTATTTTAATATTTTCAGTTTCTTGTTACAATTACCCCAATGAACAAACTAGCCATCCTCTCCGCCATAACATCCCTCCTAGCAGCCTCTGGCTTGACCGGTTATACCATTGTTAAAACCACAGACATAGAACAACCTAATTTTGAAACTCGAGAACACCGTATCACCAGCATCATCGATGGCGACACTCTAAAAATAAAAACAGGCACTCTAAAAACCCGAAAAGTTCGCCTTATAGGAATAAACGCTCCCGAAAAAGGCGAGTGCTATTTCGATGAATCCAAACAAGCCCTAAAAGAAATCACCCAAGATAAAAACATCAATATCGAAAAAGACATCTCCGGTTTAGACAAATACAATCGCTTACTTCGCTATATCATAGTCATCAACTCAGACCCCGAACAAGACAATATCCCAGTCAATTATTATATGATCCGAAACGGTTTTGCCTTTTACCAATCCAGCCCACCTGATAACAGATACCGCGACTTATTCATCACAGCTCAAAGACAAGCCCAAACCGACAATCTCGGACTCTGGAAAGACTGCGATTATGAGGAACAAGCAAGCGTTGAAGCCTCAGCTCTAAGAGAACAAAGCACAGAGCCTAGCAGTCCAGAATGTATTATCAAAGGCAACATCTCTGATGCCGGCTACGGAAAAACCTACCTCTTCCCAGGCTGTGACAATTATGACAGAACCATTATAGACACACGAAAAGGGGAGTCCTATTTCTGCTCCGAAGCCGAAGCAGAAGCCTCCGGCTTCCGCCGCGCCACCAACTGCCCCACAAAATAACCACTTGGACACCCGGTGTCCAAGTGATTTTTGTTATTTCTAAACACTTTTAACTAAATATCAACTACTTGGACATGGAAGGTCCAAGTAGTTTTAAACCTATTTACATAATCACCAAAATATAGTATTTTTAAAACAGAAGTTCATATTTAAACATCTAAAAGGAGGTCATTATGAAAAGTTTTACTTATTCAAATTGGCTTCTTTTAGCCAATAAGTTTAAAGATATTATCTATTTACTAGAACAAAACGAAGATTTAAATCACATTTCTTTATATGAAAAAGGAATATGGTATGGGATTAGTGAAAAGAAAGATACTTTCTTAAAAAATTCTAATTCAGAAACTTATTCAATTTTTTATGAATTCATTTCTGCTTTAGAAAGTAAGAACAGAGAAAAAATTTTAGAAAATGCTAAAGCTTTCTATAATCATCTTCTTATACTTTGTCCTGACAAAAACAGAGCCTATCGAGAAAACAATTTTCCTTTTTCTTACAAGGAGCGAATTGAACATCTTTCACCCTCTTGGAAATGGCTGGATAGGGTTTTAGATAAAATCTCTTCTTCTTGGTTTTTCAAATAAAAGCGACACCAGTATTTAATATTATTGATGTCGTTTTTTTTTTTTTGTTTAAATTAATTTAAAAAACAACTTTAAATCTATTCTACAATTCTATAGAATTGTAGAATAGATTTTTAAAAAATTAATTTATTAATTATAAATAAATTTATGATATATACCCCCACTTCTTTAATCTGAGTTATTAATTATAGATTAATTCGTGATATAATTTGAATATGGAAATTGATATAAAAAAAGCTAAAAAAGAAGATTATTATAGTTTTTTAGAAATTTTAGAAGAAAGCGAAGAGAAGCATCGATTAGGTGTTCCTTGGAGGTATAAAAAACCAGAATCAGAATTTTTTACTAAAAATGATTTTGAAAAAATGATTAAAGATCAAAACTGCAATTTTTTAATTGCTAAAGAAGATGAAAAAGTGCTAGGTTATATAATTGCTTATAAAAAAGAAATCTCTGAAACTTCTATATTAAAACCGAGAAAATATATTTTTATAAATGATTTAGCTGTAAAGGATAATTATAAAAGACAGGGTGTTGGTTCTTTACTTATGGAAAAGATAGAAGAGTGGGCTAGAGAAATTAAAATAAATGAAATTGAATTGAATGTTTGGTTTTTCAACAAAGAAGCTTTTAGTTTTTATGAAGAAAGAGGGTATAAAGTTTTTACACAAGAAATGAGAAAAGTAATTATATAAACATTATGAAAATTTACTCATGGAACATCAATGGAATACGAGCATGGCTTAAAAAACCCGAAATCAGAGATTTTTTAGTTGGAGAAAGTCCTGATGTTTTATGTTTGCAAGAAATAAAAATTTGCAAAGATGCTCGAGGAAAAGAAAACATAGATTTTTCAGAGTATGGTTATAAAGAATACTGGAACTCAGCCGACAGACCTGGCTATAGCGGAACCCTAATTTTAATAAAAGAAGACTTAGTAGTCGGAGTACTAAGTAACAAAAATGGTTTGGGAGTAGAAAAATTCGATATAGAAGGACGAACCCAAACTCTAGAATTCAAAAACTTTTACTTAATCAATAATTATTTTCCAAATTCCAATCACGAACTTTCCAGACTAGATTACAAAATAGAATACAATCAGGCACTTCAAAAATTAGCTAAAAAATTGGAAAAAACAAAACCAGTCATTATAACAGGGGATTTCAATGTTGCTCATAATGAAATAGATTTAGCACGCCCCAAAGATAATATAGGAAATGCTGGATTTACTTTTGAAGAAAGAAAATGGATAGATAACTTTTTGGAAGACGGAATGATAGACACTTTTAGAGAATTACACCCAGAAACTATTCGCTATACTTGGTGGGCTTATCGTTCTTTCGCTAGAGAAAGGAACATCGGATGGAGGATTGATTATTTTGTAGTCTCCAAAAAACTTTTCAAAAAAATCAAAAAAGCAGAAATCCACGACGATATAATAGGCTCAGACCACTGCCCAATTTCTATAGAGATTTAAAATAAAAGGGCGACCACTCCGCGGTTGCCATTTTATTTTTTAATTAAATATTTACTAAATAAATTATTGTTTTATTTTCCATATCATATATTTCCATAGACGGCATATCATTTGACCACTCTATGTCGTTTTCAAGCATATATTTTTCCATTATCGGATATATTTTCATTGGTCCAATCATAAATGACAACATATTTTTGTAAGGAAATTCCACTACTAAATAATTAGCTTTAGGTAAAGTTCTTACTTTATATTTTTCGCCCGTTCTGTCTAGTTTAAGAATATCTTCTTCCTTAATAATAGACCCTACTTCAGATCTTAAATCTTCTTTTGGTGTAATCTTTGGATTACTAAAATATCTCCCATAACCCATAGTTGAATTGATATCTTTTTCTACCAAATCATTATAGATTTGATCCATTACAGGGCCAACCTTGGTATAAGGTCCAATATGTTCAGCATAAGCCATTGTATATGGTCCCATTCCTTGTTTCTTAATTTCATATTTAGAGAAAATTCCTAAATACCAAAGAAACGCTACTGTTAATATTGCTAAAGTCACTAATATATATAAATTTTTTTTCATTATGGTTTAAAATTAGATTTGTAATTATTAAAAGAATTATATCATATTAAAAAATAATGATATAATTAATATAATAAAAATATTATGAATCCCGTTAGAGACTTGATGAGAACTAAATCGGTTATATTAATTCACAAAAACGGGAATAAGAAATTAGTAATTTAATCAAGATAGCCTTTTAAAAACAGACTATCTCTAACGGGATGAATAAAAAAATAAAATCAACAAGAGAAGGTTTCGGAGAAGCTATTCTAGAATTAGCAGAAGAAAACAAAGACATCGTAGTTTTAACAGCTGATTTAAATGAATCAACCAAAGTTGATAAATTCGCTGAAAAATTTCCAGAGCGTTTTGTACAAGTAGGAGTAGCTGAACAAAACCTAGCTTCAGTAGCTTCAGGAATGTCGGCTATGGGTAAAATTCCTTTTACTACTTCTTATTCTATTTTCAACCCAGGCAGAAATTGGGAACAAATCAGAACGACCATTTGTTATAATGATGCTAATGTTAAAATAGTCGGTTCTCATGCTGGTCTTATGACAGGTCCTGACGGTGGTTCTCATCAAGCTCTGGAAGACATCGCTCTCGCTAGAACTATTCCGAGAATGACCGTTTTTTCTCCTGCTGATTTTGAAGAAGCTAAAAAATTAACCAAAAAAGCCGCTCAAATAAAAGGTCCAGTATATATTCGTTTATCCAGAAGTGCTTTAGCAGAGATAGATGAAAAATATCTAGAAAAACAAGAGGGGATTCCGATTTTTGCCACAGGTCATTTAGTAGCTCATGCTACCGAAGCCGCTAAAGAATTAGAAAAAGAGGGGATTCAGGTTCGAGTAGTCAACATCTCTCAAATCAAACCATTAGAAGAAGAAAGAGTTTTGGCTATTGCTCAAAAATCCCATCAAGGGATTGTGACAGTAGAAGACCATCAATTGGCTGGGGGAATGGGTTCTGCTATTGCTGAATTTCTATCACAAAAACACCCAACTAAAATAAAATTTGTAGCCGTCAAAGATCAATTCGGACAATCAGGTAAACCAGAGGAATTATTAAAACATTACGGGTTAGACAAAGACGCTATCAAAAAAGCCGTTTATGAATTGATAAAATAAAATATTTTCTTGTTTGTCTTTGCAAGTAAGGTCCTTTTTTGATTTTTGTAAAAATTAAAAAAGGACCTTATGAAGCAATCTAGTAACTTCTGGATCGCCACAAAATTATTTCTTAACAAGAAATAATTTTTCGCGAAGACGGTTTGTCTTTGACAAACCGTAACGATTTATCTCCGATAAATCGTCTTTGCGACCCAGCACTTTGAATTTTACTTCTTATTTTTTTAGTATAAATAAACATTTATTTACATAAACTTTATTTATATTGTTACAACAAAGTGCTGGGGAAGCAATCCATAAATCTAATTATAGATATAATTTTTTATAAAAAAACACACCGCTATTAAAATAGCGGTGCTCCAATGGTTAAAAAGATTTCTCTAAAACAGATTTGCAAGAAAACCAATCTTGCAATCTATCGTAATGGCAACTGTCATAAGAATCCCTATAACCGATATCACGACTTTCGAATAAGTTTCCATCTTTCTTTTCCCCTTTTTTTATTTAATTTAAGAACAT
This sequence comes from Patescibacteria group bacterium, assembly GCA_018817595.1. Classification (GTDB taxonomy): domain Bacteria; phylum Patescibacteriota; class Minisyncoccia; order Phycocordibacterales; family UBA12079; genus JAHITU01. The sequence goes on along the minus strand of JAHITU010000027.1, from coordinate 12,854 downwards.
TTTTTTACTATCTAAAGTATAACACATTATAATTATCTGTCAAGTATTATGGCTGAATTAATACTTGAAATAAATATTATTAGGAACTTGATTTTATATCCATTTAAATATACTCTAAGAACAGAGTAATGTTTAAAAACCGAAAGAGGAGATTAAAAAATGAGTAGTAAAAAAGGTTTAACCTATAGATTTCCAAAAAGTAATCTTTTTTGTATATGTGAATTTGATAGGCCACACTGTAAACATACGGCAGTTGCAGTCCGAATCACTGCTGAAGAAAGGGCTGATATTCTTAGTCTTGAAGGAATTAATACAAGAATAAAAGAAATGAAAATCATCCAAGAAAAAAAATTAGGCATAGCTTTGTGCCAAGAACATTTAGACATAGTTTACGGTGAAAAAAATGATTTGTAGGTTTCCAAACATAAAATCGCTGAATTTTCCATTAGGAAAATTCAGCGATTTTTTAAATTTAGCAATTTATTTAATCTCACTCACTCGATAATCATCAGGAGCTTTTTCTAGGTAAGCTTCCAATTCACTTCGAGAAAGTAATCCTTTTTGAGCGCCTACATATTGCACTACATTCATTGAATTAATCGGTCCCCACATCAAAGCCTCTTCAATATCTTTTCCTAAAGCCAAAGCACTAGTAAAAGTAGAAGCAAAAGCATCTCCTGCTCCTGTCCTATCCAAAGGTTCTTTCAAATCAGGATACATAGGAATAGACAATACCTTTTCTCCATTATCGACATAAGCCCCATCAGGTCCATCAGTAATGACAGAAATCTTTGGTCCTAATTTTCTCATTTCGTCTAAAAGATAAACGATAGTTTCTTGTTTTTCTTTTCCAATTATTTTTCCAACAATTTCAGGGTTCACTTCATTTAATATTCTTTTCGCTTCTTGAACATTACAAAAAAATACTTCTGTGTGTTTATAAATATCTTTTAGTTTTTCATAACCCAATTCCATTTGGAAAGTCCCAGGTTGGAAGGCTAATTTTATTTCTGGATTTTTATATAAATATTTTGCAATTTCTAAATGGTAGGGAAGTGAGTTTTCTGCCAATGAACTTAAATAAAGCCATTTCGGTTTTCCGAAATTAGGTAATTTATAATCGTACTCTGTATGTTTTACTAAAATAGTTCTGTCCGCTTTAAATAATAAAACAAAATGATAATTTGTTTTTTCTCCAGAATGAACTTTCAGGAAATCAATATTAACCCCGTCTTCTTCTAAAGCTCTTTGGCATTGCCTTCCAAAATCATCATCTCCTACATTAGTAATTAATCCAGAATTAAGTCCAAGGCGACTAGCTGAAACACTAGCATTGGGGCTATTTCCCACAGCAGGAACAACCTCTAACCAGTTGTAAGGTATTTTGTCAGCAAAAGACATACATAATTGGGGGTTTCCGTTTTCTTCCTTTATTTTTGCTGCTTCTAAACTAATAAAAGCATCAATCACGATATCTCCAATGGCTAAAAAATCAAATGGGTTATTCATAGATAATAGTCGAAAGCCCATAAAGTCGAAAGTCTGTAAAGTCCGAAAAATTTGCTTCGCAAATTTTTCTCCACTTTCCACTTTCTACCTACTACTTTCTATTTTATTAATTATATAATTTAATTTTAACATATTAAAAATAATTAATAATAAAAACTGGGGAAAATAGAAAACTCCAAAGCTTTCGCTGGGGATTTGGGAGGGTGGTGAATCTGGGTCGCCACAAAATTATTTCTTAACAAGAAATAATTTCTCGCGAAGACGCTTTGCCTGTAATAAACCGTAACGATTTATCTTCGATAAATCGTCCTTGCGAGCCTGTCCGCCTTAGGTGTGGGAGAGTGAATTTTGTAATTTTTAACAAAAATTACAAAATTCACTTGACGAAGTAATCCTGAAATTACCAAAGTCGCTTTAGCGACATACTTAATACATAATACTTAATACATGATACTAAAACATAAAAAAAGAAAATGGCTGAAGCTATTTTCTTTTTTTATGTTTTTTAATTCAACAATTCCAATTTCTGAGTAACTACTTCTTCAACTGCTTTGACTGCAATAGTCAAATATTTATATGGAGCAACTTCATTAGGGTTATTAGGGAAATAATCTTCAACTAATTCAATTAATCCTTTTCTAAAAGCCACTCTTAAATCTGTGCTGAAATGAACCACGGACATTCCTGATTTAACAGCCTCTTGGATATCTTCTTTGGCTACTCCTGAGCCACCGTGTAAAACTAAAGGAATATTTACAGCTTCTGCAATTTCTTTAATCCTCTCCATATTTAACCTTGGATTCAAAAAATTCTTTAATACACCGTGGAGATTTCCAACAGCGGGGGATAGCATATCAATTCCAGTTTCCTCGGCAAATCTTTTAGCATCTAGAGCCTTCGTAATAGTATCTTCCGTTACCTGAACTTCTGAAGGGATTTGGTCTAGTAATTTAGAAGAACCCCCGATGAACCCCATTTCCCCTTCAACTAGAATATCAAATTTGATTCCTTTCAAGATTGCAGTTGTTCTTTTAGTAGCTTCTATGTTTTCGTTTAGGGAAAGTTTTGAGTTATCTATTACCACAGAATCAAAACCAGCTTGAACCGCCTCCTCAGCAGATTCGTAAGTTTTACAATGGTCTGCATTTATAAATACAGGGTAATTAGTTTCTGTTCTTAATTTTTGTACAAACCCTACTGTTTCTTCAGTCCCTATATACTTTCTTTCGCTTTCTGATAGCCCGATAATCACTGGAGTTTTTCCTTCCGGAGACAGATTCATTGCCCCAGCTAAAACACCCTTAAACATTTCTAGATTTGAAATATTAAAATGACCAATGGCGGTTTTATTATTTTGAGCTTTTTCAATTTCTTTTATTAATAATGACATAATAGAATTTTCTTAATTATTATTCATAAATTATACCACAATAGAAAGCCATAGAAAGTGTAAAATGGGTATATTATAATAAAAAGAATTTTAAGGCTTTTAATCTTGCTAATTTAGACTTTTTCAGCTATACTCTATCTGTTACCACAGCCCTATTTTTATCAATTAAGTTTGTTTTTATATTGAATTAAAAAAGCTGTTTAAGAAAAAAAAGTATAGATAATTAGAAAATAAAAATAGAGCTGGGTCTAAGTTTTTCTAAACTCGACAAGCTCTTTAAGAAAAAATAAGATGCCATTAATTTTAAATATAGAAAAAAGGGATTTAACTAAAAAATTCCCAGAACCAAATAAAGTAGACAGTCTTACTGAATCAATCAGAGGTGTGTTTTATGGTAAAAAAGAAGAAAATACTCCTATTACAATACCTTATTCAGAATTTAAAAAAGTATGGAGAGAAGCAGGTGGGTCATCTTTGATTACTCTAAAAGGAGTAGGTGAAGATAAAGAAGCCGTTATTCAAGACATGGACTTTGATCCTATGACTGATAATCCTCGTCACGTTGACTTTTATGTTATTGAAAGAGGAAAGCTAATGGAAGCCGAAATTCCTCTAGAATTCGTAGGAGTTTCTCCTGCTATAAAAGAATTAGGCGGATTGTTGGTTAAAACTCTTCATGAATTAAGAATCGAAGTATTACCCAAGGACTTACCTAAATTCATCGAAGTAGATATTTCTTCATTAATAAATTTCGAAAGTCAAATTTTAGCAAAAGATTTGAAATTACCTGAATCAGCTAAAATAGTAGGGGACGAAGATGAGGTTGTTGCAATTGTCACAGCTCCTTCAGAAGAACCAGAAGACGAAGTTGTGGTAGATGTAGATAAAGTAGAAATAGAAAAGAAAGGTAAGAAAGAAGAACTTGAGAAATAAATTTTAAATTAAAAAGGTCGGCGCTCCGCGCCGACCTTTTTGATTTTTTATTATCAAGTATTATGTATTAAGTATTATGCAAAGACGAATTTTTGCTTCGCAAAAATTCGTCTTTGCGACCCAGCACTTTAAATATTCGGGGTCGTTCCTCTTAAAAAAGATAATCGTAATCTTTAGGCAAGAATTAAAAAACTAAAATAACTGAGGTGCGACCCCTAATTATTTTGTTGTATAAATATTTTAATAATCTGAGTCAGATTAATACCTCCAAAGCGCTGGGGAAGCAGTCCAGAAAATAATTGTAACTAAAAACTAAGTTTACCTAACTAACTAAATTCTGATATAATAAATCCAACTTGTCCCGTTAGAAATTTCGGGTTCAATTTATAAAACTTTTAATATTTAATTTAAAAAGATAAAAATATACTTTGAGTATGTTTAATCTCTAATGGGATGCCTAAAAAAATAAAATTAATTATATTAACTTTTCTATTCCTACCGATTGTTTCAAATGCCTTCGAATGTAGTATCACAAATATAGAAGGAAAATCCGATTCAGAATTAGAGGCCATTGCTCTTCAGTGCGAAAAAGAAGCAGCCGAGCAAAAAGCTTTATTAGAGGCTAAGCAAAGAGAATCCGTGACTATCGAAAGAGACATCTCTATCCTAGATTCCAAAATAGATAAAACTGCCTTAGATATCAGAGCCACTAAAGTTAGAATTTATCAAATCGGTCAAGAAATCGACCAAAAAGAAAATGATATTCGCACTCTGTCTGAAAAGACTGAAGAAATTATCGACCACCTTGGCGTCTTAGTAAAAAGAGCCAACGAGTTAGACTCCTTTACTTACCTAGAAGCTATGCTTTCTCAAGAATCAATTTCTAGCTTTTTTATAGACTCTAATGATTTTGATGAAGTGAAAAAAGGTTTGAGTGATAAATTAAGTGAACTGAGAAATGTAAAAGAAAAAACAGAAGTTGCTAAAATTCAATTAGAAGAAGTTGAGATGAACGAGAGAGGTTTAAAAATTAAAACCGAAAAAGAAAAAGCTCAAGCAGAAAATTACAAAGACCAAAAACAAGATTTGCTTAGCTTGAACAGAGACCAAGAAGCTGAATACAAAGCAGCTATAGCCGAAAAAGAAAGAGTAAAAAATGCCATTAAAAACCGATTATTTAGAACTGTCGGAGGAGTAGAATTAACCTTCGGTGAAGCCCTAAAATTAATTCAACCTTACGAAGAAAAAATCGGAGTTGAAGCTGCTTTGACACTTTCTATTCTTTCACAAGAATCAGGAATCGATGGACTGATAGGGAAGAACCAAGGGCGTTGTACCTATAATCAAAAAGCCACAAACAAAGCGGGGACAGTCATGAGTAATTCTCAAAAACCAGCCTTTCTCGCTATCACAGCCGAATTAGGAATGGATCCTAATACCACTCCTGTATCTTGTCCAATTTATTCTGATGGGGCATACGGTGGGGCAATGGGACCTTCTCAATTTATGCCCAACACTTGGTGGGATGGGAATAATGGAACTGGCTTCAAAAAAAGAGTAGCCAAGGTCTTAGGAGTTTCAGTACCTTCTCCATTCAATAACCTAGATGCTTTTACAGGTACAGCTCTTTATTTATCTGATGCAATGTATCGATGTAAGACTGCTTTTTCAGGTCAATTTGATTTGTGGAGTTGTTCCGCTGCAAAATACTATTCAGGTTTATATAACACTACTTCTAATACTTTGACACAACATATGAAACCAACCTATTCCTATGGTTATAAAGTAGCCAAAAGAGCTCAAGAATTTCAAAAAGACATCGATTTGTTAAATAATTAATAAATATTAAATGAAAAATAATAAGGATTTTGATAAATGGAATAATTTAAAAAAGAACATCGACATAACAAAAGATTTTTTAAAATCTTTTCCGAAAGAAGGAGAAGTTTGGATTTCTTTTTTAGGAAAAAATATCGGAGTTGAACAAAATGGAGGAAATAAAAACTTTTCTCGCCCTGTTTTAGTTGTTAAGAGATTTAATAATCAAATGTTTTGGGTTGTTCCTCTCTCAACAAAACAAAAGAAGCTTGATTTCTATTATAATTTTAAAGATAAAGATGAACAAAATATTTCTGTTATATTAGCCCAATTGAAATTGATGAGTATCAAGAGGTTTAAAAGAGATGTTTTTAAAATAAATAAAAAAGATTTCATAGAAATTAAATATAGGTTAAAGAATTTCTTTAATTAATTTAAAATATTTTATATATAAAAAATCGAAACCCCGCCGAAGCGGGGTTTCTCGAAGCTTCTAAATGAAGCACTGTGTATCTATATACTACCAATTGTAAAAAAAAAGTCAATAATTAGTTGCCATTTTTTTAAAAAAATGTATAATTACACTCATGAAAAAAGACATACATCCAGAATATTTTTTAAATTCTAAAGCTAAATGTGCCTGTGGTGCAGAGTTTGAGGTTGGTTCAATTATGAAAGATATCAACGTTGAAATTTGTAGTGCTTGTCATCCTTTCTATACAGGAAATGAAAAAGTAATCGACACAGCCGGAAGAGTTGAAAAATTCAAGGCAAGAATGAAAGCAAAGAAAATCTAATACAGATTTTCTGCAGTCCCTCACTTTTGTTAATAAATATAAATAAAAAGTAATGCCAGATAAAATCGGCATTATTTTTGTTTAAGTAACATATTAAAAATTAATAATAGTGACGGGGCCGCTAAGAAATAAATATTAAAAACAAAAAAACGATTTGCTTTAGCAAATCATTTTTTATTTTTGTAAATTTTGGGAAAGGGGTCATTCCTCTTCATTAAAATAATTATAATCATTAGGTAGAGATATAAAAGCTAAAATAATCGAGGTGCGACCCCTAAGGAGAAATTCAACCTCATTAATAAAGTCATACTTTTAAATTTAAAAAGTGTTTTTCTTGATTAAAATTTCTATTTAAGCTATCCTTTAGTGCAATGGCAAACAAAGAAAAAATAGAAAATTTGGAAAATGAATCTCAAAACGAAGAGGTTGCTTTTGACTTAGAGGAGTGTAAAAAAAATCCAAAGACTTCTTATTTGGCTCAGGAATATGAAAGTATTTTACATCAGGAAAATCAAACCAAATCAATGGTGTCTGAAGATCCCTCAATGAAAGAATTAGCCCAAGAAGAATTAAAAGAATTTGAATCAAGGAAAAAAGCTATTCAAGAGCAAATTTTAAATATTATTGAACAAACCAAAGAAGAAGAAAAATTCCCTAATGAAATAATCTTGGAAATCAGAGCTGGAGCAGGAGGAGATGAAGCTTCCTTGTTTGCTCAAAACTTAGCAGAAATGTACGAGAGATTTTCAGAAAAACAAGGTTGGAGTTTTAAACTTTTAAACTCCTCAGTTAACGATACTGGAGGTTATAAAGAAGTTTCTTTTGAAATCAAAGGACAAGACGTTTACAAAAAACTTCGTTTCGAAACAGGTGTTCATAGAGTTCAGCGAGTTCCCACTACAGAAAAAATGGGTCGTGTTCATACATCAACTGCTTCTGTGGCGATTATGCCTATTAGAAAATATAAGCAAATTGAATTAGGACCAGATGAGTATGATATGGAATTTTCTCGCTCCAGTGGAGCTGGAGGTCAAAATGTAAACAAAGTAGAAACAGCTGTTCGTTTAATTCATAAAGCCACTGGTTTAGATGTGCGCTGTACAGCAGAAAGAAGTCAATTAAAAAATAGAGAACAAGCTATGTCTATGTTGATTGCAAAAATTCAACAGCAAAAAGACGAAGAAGAAGCTAAAAAACATTCTTCAGACAGACAATCCCAAATCGGAACAGCTGACCGTTCAGAAAAAATAAGAACATACAATTATTTACAAGACAGAATTACTGACCACCGCATCAAACAATCTTGGCACAATATGGAAAAAATAATGCTTGGGAACATTGATGCAATTATCGAAGCTTTAATCGAAGCCGATAAAGAATAATTAATCCATCTTAGCAATCCCATTCCGTCCCTGCCTGCCCCTGCGCGCCGGCAGGCGTGGGCAGGCAGGTTTGCGACCCAGCACTTTAAATATAGGGGTCGCTCCTCTTAAAAAAGATAATCGTAATCTTTAGGCAAGAATTTAAAAGCTAAAATAACTGAGGTGCGACCCCTAATTATTTTGTTGTATAAATATTTTATTAATCTGATTCAGATTAATACCTCCAAAGTGCTGGCGAAGTAATCTCTTCAGGTTCATCCGCCATATATTCCTTTTTTGCAAAGAGACATCTATCCAAGAATTAAAAATTATAAATTATAAATAAAAAATATTTTTCCCCTTTCCTACTACCCTCATAAATATTTTTTTGATATAATAAAGAAAAGTCAAAAGTCTATAAAGTCCATAAAGTCAAAAGTAAAAAATTTGTAGAGCAAATTTTTTAAAAAGACTTTCGACTTTCGACATTAAAGACCTGCCTGCCGGCAGGCAGGCTTTAAACTAACCCAAAATGATTTACTTCGATAAAGTTACAAAAATATATCAAGATAAAATAAAAGTAGTAGACGATGTTAGTCTAACAATAGAGCCAGAAGAATTCGTTTCTATTGTCGGTTATTCAGGTGCAGGAAAAACTACTTTACTAAAAATGTTTTTAGCTGAAGAATCTCCTACAGATGGTTATATTTTTTTTGAATCAACTGATATTAATAAAATTAAAAATAGTAAGATAGGAAAATATCGCCAAAGAGTTGGTGTGGTTTTTCAAGATTTTCGTTTATTACCTAATAGAACTGCATATGAAAACGTGGCATTTGCAATGGAAGCCTCTGGAAAAACAGACGAAGAAATTGCTTCAGATGTTCCTCATGTTTTAAATCTAGTAGATTTAGGAGAAAAGATGTGGAGTTTCCCTCGAGAGTTATCAGGTGGGGAACAGCAAAGAGTCGCCATAGCTAGAGCAATCGTGAATCAACCAGATGTTTTAGTGGCCGACGAACCAACAGGGAATCTAGACCCATATAATGCCAGAGACATTATCAGTATTTTGCAGAAAATAAATGAATTAGGGACTACGGTTATCTTAACAACTCATAATAAAGAAATAATTGATTTACTAGGAGACAAGAGAGTGATTACAATGGAGAATGGAAAAGTTATTAGAGATGAAAAAGGTGGATACCATCTATAGTCGAAAGTTAAAAGTCTATAAAGTCAAAAGTATTAAAATTGAAAGATTTGAAGATATGATTTCATGGCAAAAAGCTAAAAAGCTTACCGTTGAAATTTATAAAAATTTTGATAATTGTAAAGATTATGGATTTAGAGATCAAATTCAAAGAGCTTCGGTTTCAATAATGAATAATATTGCCGAAGGTTTTGAAAGAAGAGGAGATAAAGAATTTAAACATTTTTTATTTATAACAAAAGGTTCTTGTGGATAAGTAAGATCTATGTTACATGTAGCATTAGAACTTAATTATTTATCAAAAGAACAATTTGAAAAAAATTATCAATTATCAATTGAAATATCAAAACTATTGTCGTGTTTCATAAAGACTTTATAGACTTTTGACTTTATGGACTTTTAACTAATTTATATGCTTATCACAAACATCAAAAGAATAATAAAAACAGGTTTCGTAAATTTTTGTAGAAATTCTATTGTTTCTATTTCTGCTGTTTTCGTAATGATAGTTACTTTAACAGCTATTTTATCTTTGATATTATCTAATGTTCTATTAGAATCAGCCTTAAAGCAAGTAAAAAATAAAATAGATATAAATGTTTATACTACCGTATCAGCATCTCCTGATGAAATTTTCAAACTAAAAGAATCATTAGAAGTTTTGCCAGAGGTGGATAAGGTTGATTATGTTTCTAGAGAACAGGCCCTAGTTAATTTTAAGGAAAGACATCGTGATGACAGTTTAACTCTTCAAGCTCTAGAAGAACTAGATGAAAACCCTTTAGGAGCAATTTTAAATATAAAAGCTAACGAGATTAGTCAATACGCGGGCATAGCTACTTTTCTAGAATCAGAATCAGTGTTAGCTGAGGGAGAAAGTAAGATAATAGAAAAAGTAAATTATTATAATAATAAAATTGCTATTGATAAATTAAACAAAATTATCAATGCTGTTGAAAATTTTGGATTTTCCGCCGCTATTATTCTAGTAATTATTTCTATAATGATTACTTTTAATACCATTCGTCTAACAATATTTATCTCCAGAAAAGAAATCGGAGTAATGCGTCTAGTGGGGGCCAATAACAATTTTATTCAAGGACCATTTTTGATAGAAGGAATTATATACGGTCTCGTTTCCGCCATACTAACTATGATAATTTTCTATCCTTTACTGCTCTGGACAAACCCCTTTATAGAAAATATGTTCTTCCTGGATTTACTTTCCTATTTTATCTCTAATAGTTTTAAAATATTCTTAATTTTGGCTGGAATAGGTTCTTTCTTAGGATTAATATCTAGTATCTTCGCCATTAGAACTTATCTAAAAGTTTAATTTACGAATTTTGATTTTTATAAATTAGTGAACTAAAATCTCTGATTTTCTTATTTTCGAGAAATAAATTGGGTGTTTTGGTCATCTCTTGGATCTACAATACCCAATTTGATTTTGAAGCAATCACTCTTGTCTTGTCCTTAACATTCCTGTCTTTGCGAGGAGCGAGGTGCAACGTAGTGACAAATTCAATCCAAAAGTTTCCGTCTTTGCGAGGCGAGTGGTATTTTTTATTTTTTAATAAAAAATAAAAAATACCACTCAACGAAGCAACCTCTTCTAGTCTATAATCCTGTCATTGCGAGCCTAACTGCCGGCATGCTTGGATGAGGCGGAAAGCAATCTCTTTAATTTAATGATAAAATTTACTTAATGAAAACATTATTATCAATCCTCTCAGGAATATTATTATCTTTATCCTATAATTATAATTTTTTATGGGGATTTTCATTTGTTGCTTTAGTCCCCCTACTCTATGCAATTTACGAAACAAAAAACTCGAAAAACGCTTTTCTCTATAGTTTTTTAACAGGATTTATTTTTATCGGTTCAGTTTATTTTTGGTTTTATGACGCCTATCCATTAGAATGGTTGAAAATAGACAGCACAGTCAATAACTTTTTAAGTGTTTTTGTGGGTTGGTTTATTACCACCTTGACTAGTTTGGTTATTGGTTTTTTTGGTTTAATTCTCTTCAAATTAAAAACTAACAGAATTCACGATATTCTCTTAATCCCATCTTTGTGGGTGTTAGGAGAATTTATTCGATTTTATACTTTTTCTATTTTTCACTACTCATCTGAAATCCTAGTTGGCCCCCATTATACCTTTGGCTCGTTGGGTCACACTCTTGCCAATTCTCAATCTTTACTTCAGTTAGCCAGTCTAGGAGGTGCGTATCTTCTCTCCTTCATTGTAGTTTTAATTAATGCAGTTTTATTTTTTTTCTTTCTTTACTCTTTATCAATGAAGAATATAAAGTGGTTGTTCTTAACGAAGTCCGACTTCTGCCTCGCCGGCCGGCAGGTCTTAACGTGTATAAAAGCAACCTTTAGTAATTTGTTTAGTTTTAGTAATTCCGAAGTCGTACCTCTTAGTAAAAAATTCAAATTAAATTTTAAGAATATAAAGGGGTCGTTCCTCTTAACTAAGATATCCGCAACCTTTAGTAATTTGTTTAGTTTTACCAATACTGAGGTGCGACCCCTAATTACTTCTACAGCAAATCAATTTAAAATTTTATTCACCAGTACCATTATTTTATTTATTTTAATAATTATATCAATTTCCCAAAACAGCAACCCAATTACTACTCCTCAAACATTAAATGTTGCCATTCTTCAAACAAATTTTTTAAATTGGGATGACAAAAATAACAATCTAAGTTATCAAGACAAAAAAAATATTTACAAAAATATTCTAGAAGATATAAAAAACAATCCTACATCTCCCATTAGTATAAATCAACAAAACAACTCAACTTTAAATACTTCCACTTATACAAATTTACAAAATAACCCCACTCCTCCCGTCTCTGCGAAGTCTGATTTCTTGTTAAGAAATCAGACTGAAGCAGTCCAGGAAAATAATGAATTTCAACCAGATATTATTTTATTTCCAGAAAGCACAAATTTCACTTTTGATTTAACTAATCAAAACCAAGACAAAGACTTTTATCAAAGCTTATGGCCAGAAAAAGAAATCTTAATTATTGACTCAGCTTTTGTGAGGGATAAACATGGAAAAGCTAAATCAACAATGTTTTATTATAATACCCAAACCCAAAATTACGACATTTACGAGAAACAATCCCTAGTTCCAACTGGAGAATCCCTACCGTATTGGGCGAAAATCTTTATGAAAATATTTAGATTATCTGATAGGGAAGAGTATTTCGAAAATTATAGATCTTACACAAAATCAGAACAAGAATTAACAGGTTTAGGTAATTTAAATGGGTCAAAAATAGGAATTTTATTTTGTTCAGAAGTTCTTTCTTCAGAATTATATCAAGACTTAATTTACCAAGGAGCAGAAATAATAGGGCTTTCATCCTCTTATACCACATTTAAAGGTTCCCCTTTACTACTCTCTCAACTAGAAAAAATTGCTCAAATAAGAGCGGTAGAATCCAATCGATATTTTATCCAATCCAGTAATTTTGGACACTCTTTTATTGTTGATAATAAAGGGAAAATATTGGCAAAAACAAATGAAATAAAAAACGGTTATTTAACTTATCAAGTAGAATTAATAACAAAAAATAGCCTTTATACCCGTTTTGGAAATTGGATTTTATGGTTATCACTACTACTTATAATTTTCATAAAAAAGTAGGGGTGCTACCCCTACTTTTGTAAATTAATCTCATAAACCACCGGCTTCAGCCGGTGTGTGCGTTTGAAGCGTAGCGTTTAGTAAACCTAATAAAGTAAAATTACCTTGGTCGATATATATTATCAACTAAGGTAATTTTAGCTATGGCAAATTCAAGAATTTA
>JAHITU010000026.1 GCA_018817595.1 Patescibacteria group bacterium | reverse complement strand
TCTTCAGCTATTTTAATAATAGTTTTTTCTTTATTAATAACTTGTTTTAATTTTTTCTCTTTTAGAGACATATATTTTGCATCAAATTTATTCATCTACACAGATTAATGTGTAAACTCTATTGCTGCAATGTTAACAAATATTTTCCTTCTCTTTCAATATCCGTTGTATTTAATGAATAAATTTGCCAATTATTAGGAGTATTTAAATCCAATGATTTATCCTTTATTATATTATAGAATAATTTCCAACCACCATTTGACCAAACGGTTTCAGATTTAAAATTAGAAATTCCATCTTCAAGAAGAGTAGTCCAACTATTTATATTTGAATTTTCTACACTATTTATAAAAATAGATTCTCCATTACTAAGAGAAATATAATCCCCTATAGTAAATTGAACAACCTCTCCACCTCTTAATTGTTCTCCTTTATTAAGTAAAAATTCTTCCAAATTTTCTTTTTTTAAATTATAACTAAATATTCCTAATGAATCATCTGAATCATTTTTAGGAGCTAAAGTTAAATATATTTTCCCTTTCATTTTCTCTGGTAATCTTTTCTCAATACCAATCAAGTCATCTGATTCTTTTTCAGTGTTTATTTTTTCTTCTTTTATTTTATAAACTTCATTATATTTAAAAACAAAAACAGCAATAGCTACCAAAGCTAAAATTAAAACAACAAAGCTAAACCACATAATTTTTTTGTCTCCTTCGTCTTCTGTATTTTTTATGTTTAGACTAAATTCTTTATCTACTTGATTATTTTGTTCCATATTTTTAAAATTATAATAATAAATTAATTATTATTATAACTCTTTTTCAAATTTTAAAACAAAAGTTATCCACAAAATAAAAAGCACTTTTTTAGTGTAATATACCTATTACACTAAAAAAGGACTACATTTATTTTAATGTCTAAACACATTTGGCACTTTTTGGTAGATTATTAAACTTTTCAGTGAGTGTCAATCAATTAAAATATTTTTCATGTCTATATCTATGCTATAATTCTAATTATTCAATTTCTAATATATAAAATGAATCTATTATTATCAATAATTTCTGGAATATTTTTGACTTTATCCTATAATTATAATTCATTATGGTTTATTAGTTTTATTTCCTTAACTCCTTTACTTTACTTAATATACAATAACTCAAATTTTAAAAAAACTTATTTTTATAGTCATTTAACTGGTTTTATATATTTAGGTTTTGTATTTTCTTGGCTTTTTGATTCTTTTCCGTTAGGTTGGATGTTGACTGATAATTTAGTTCTTAATTTTCTTTGTGTTTTTATTATTTGGTTTATTACTGTCTTTTTTTTGAGTTCTTTATTTGGACTTTTGGGAATATTAATATGGAAGTTTAAAACCAATAGAATTCAAGATGTTTTATTGATTTCTTCTACTTGGGTTTTGTTTGAATATTTAAGAGGTCTTTTTTATTTTATTTTTAGTTATTCATCTGAATCTCTTTTTGGATCTCATTTTACTTTTGGATTGATAGGCTATAATCTTGCCCATTCAAAATATTTAATTAAACTGGCGAGTCTGGGAGGAATTTATCTATTATCTTTTTTAGTTGTTTTAATTAATGCAATTTTGTTTTATATTTTTATTAATTATCAACAAAAAAAACATTTGAATTTAAAACAAGAAATTTTTAAATTTTTTACTAATTTTAAAATTAATAAAATAAGAATTACTTATGTTATTTTAATAATACTAATCATTTTTTCCTTCTTAGACTTAGGTTTAAAAACCAAATCTAATTCTTCAGAAAAAATATTAAATGTAGCCATTCTACAAACAAAGTTTTTAAACGCTAATGATATAAATAATTTGTTTAGTTCAAATAAAAAGAAAAAAATTTATGAAGAACTTATAAATCAAATAAAAAATGAATCAGACGATATTGATTTAATTTTATTACCTGAAAATACAGATTTCACAAACACATTATTTCAAGAAAATAAAATAGAACTTTATGAAAAATTGTGGCCTCAAAGAGAAGTTTTAGTGGTTGATTCTACCTTCATTAAAGATAGACTGGGGAAAATAAGACCAACTATGCAGTATTATAATATTAAAAATAAAGACTATTCTGTTTACGAAAAGCAATTACTTGTCCCCACAGGAGAATCGCTACCCTATTTCAGTAAAGCAATCCTCAAATTAGTGGATTTATTTGAGGGTAAAAATTACTCTGAGACTCACGGGACTTATTCAAAATCAAACCAAGAAAAGAAAGGGGTTGGAGAAATCAATAATTCTAAGATAGGAATCTTGTTTTGTTCTGAAGTTCTATCCCCTAAACTTTATCAAGATATTATTTTTCAAGAAGTTGAATTAATTGGTCTATCTTCTTCATATGCTACCTTCAGAGAATCACCAATTCTACTATTCCAACTAGAAAAAGCAGCTAAAATCAGAGCAGTTGAATCCAATAGATACTATATACAATCTTCTAATTATGGTTATTCTTTAGTAATAGACAATCAAGGAGAAATAGTATCTAAAACAAAACAATTAGGTAATGATTATTTAATCTCTCGGGTTAAATTAATCCAAGATAAAAATTTGTATTTTTATCTTGGAGATTGGATTTTATTTTTATCTTTAGGTTATTTATTTTTTATAACTGGGAAAAGTTTTGTAAGTAAAAAATAATTATTTTATCACTCCTCCCCCTAAACAAATATCTCCATCGTAAACAACAATAGACTGTCCTGAAGTGGCAGTTTTTTGTTCTTTTTCAAAATTTACAAAAAATTGGTTATCTTCTTTTTCTAAGACGCAATTTTGTAATTCTTGTCTGTATCGAATTCGTGCTTGATATTTTTTATTTAAATCAGGTTCTTCTCCAGAAATCCAATTAATATCCCCGATAGCTATTTTCTTTCTATCAAAATTTTCTTTTATCTTTAAAACTCCGTCTTTTTTTATAGAAACTGTTAAGGTGTTTTTTTCTAAATCTTTTGACACGATATAATAGGCTTCATCTTCAATTCCTTTTTCGGTAATTCTAAAGCCATGTCTTTGTCCTAATGTATAATAATGAACCCCGTCATGTTCCCCGATTTTCTCTCCATCTATATTTAAAACATTTCCTTGTTTATGAGGAAGAAATCTTTCCAAAAATTCTTTCATATCCACTTTACCAACGAAACACAAACCTTGAGAGTCTTTTTTCTGAGCATTAACTAAATCGAATTTTTTAGCTAATTTTCTTACTTTGGATTTTTGAAATTCTCCAATTGGAAACAAACAATGTTTTAATTGTTCTTGAGTTAAAGTCCATAAAAAATATGATTGGTCTTTCTCCTTATCAACCCCCGCCAACAGCTCCCACTTGGACACCGGATGTCCAAGTGAATTACAACTTGGACATCCGGTGTCCAAGCGATTATTTAAACGGACATAATGCCCTGTGGCGATATAGTCTGCACCATTTTCTAAGGCAAATTTCAAAAAACCTCCAAATTTAATTTTTTTATTACACATCACATCAGGATTAGGAGTCCTTCCTCTTTTATATTCATCTATCATATAATCAAAGACTCCTTGTTTATACTCTTTTTCCAAATCTAAATCTAAAAAAGGAATATCTAAAGAAGCACAAACTCGCATAGCGTCCAATCGATCCTGTTTCCATTGGCACTCCACAAAATCTGGTTGCCAAACTTTGATGAACACTCCTGTAACATCATAATCCTGTTCCTTTAACAAAGCCGAAGTCACCGAAGAATCCACCCCTCCTGATATTCCTACAAATACTTTCATCCCTCTCTCACAGGCAATTTTATTTTTAATTTCTTTTTTCATATTATTTAACATCCCCTTATTTGTTATTATGATATTATCAATAATATCATAATAACAAAACTTTATTTAAACATTTATACTTTTTTCAAAAAAAGAGAGAAACTGTTCTCCTCTATCCGATATCTTATGATTAACGACTGAACCTTTATAATTTTTATAAATAAATCCTACTTTTTCCAATCTTTGAGTATGACTTGCTCCTGTTTGATAATTTATTTTCAAAATATCAGAAATTTCTTCAACGTTTAAATTAGGTCTTTCTTTTATCAAAATCAAAATCTTAATTCTTTTTTTATTAGCAACCGCCTTAAAATAAAGTTCCAATAACTTAATTTGTTTTTCTGTAATTTTCATATAATTATTTATTTTCTGCGTTCAATCCGCGTTAGTTCGCGTCTAGTCCGCATTGGTTTTTAAAATTTTATCAACCATTTCTTGACTTGGAACTTTACCGTGCCAAGTATAATCATTTTCAAATTCTTTAAAACCTTTTCCTGGAATAGTATGAGCAATAATAACAACAGGTCCATCTGTAATTTTTTTAGCTGTTTCAAAGGCTCCAAATAATTGTTCATAATCATGCCCATCAACTTCGAGAACATCCCAATTAAATGCTTCGAATTTATCCCTCAAAGGTTCCAATCCTAAAACATCTTCTGTCTTCCCACTAATTTGAATATGATTTCGATCAATAACCGCAATTAAATTATTTAATTTTTTATAACCTCCTAGCATCAAAGCCTCCCAAACCTGTCCTTCTTGTAATTCCCCATCAGACATTAAACAATAGAATTTTTTATCACTGTCTTTATTATCTATTTTTTCTGCAAGAGCCATTCCTACAGCCTGAGATAAACCAGACCCAAGAGGACCTGAACTAGTTTCAATTCCTTTTAACCATTCCTTGTGAGGATGTCCTTGTAGTGGGGCGCCAAATTTTCTTAAGGAATCTAATTCAGATTTAGGAAAATAACCAATCTCTGCCATTACAGTATAAAGAGCAGGGCAAGTATGCCCATGAGAATAAATTACTCTATCTCTATCTTCCCAATCTGGATTTTTGGGATCGTGTTTTAATATCCCAAAATATAAGGCTACTAGAATATCTATCATCCCCAAAGGTCCCGCGGTATGACCTGATCCAGCCTTAGCTAACATCTTCAACATCTCTTCTCTTATGATTTGAGCTTTTTCTTTATATTTTTCGTAATCCATATTAATTTATATTATTAAATTTTTTATAATTTTCTGCTATCTCCTGAGCCGAATTCTTTTCTCCAAAAATAGCTGAGCCAACCACTAAACGGTTTGCACCAGCTTCAATCAAATCTTTGGCATTTTCTAAATTAACTCCTCCATCCACAGAAATAATCATTTCTGGATATTCTTTTCTAAACTCTTTTATGTTTTCGATTACCTGTGGGTTAAACTGACTTCCTTGTAACCCCACTTTATCAATCCCCATAAATTGCACAAAATCTACTTTTTCTAAATAAGATTGGATTTGTTTTAAAGAATTATCCATTCTAATGCCTAAACCAATCTTAATTCCTCTATTTAAATAATGTTTTATAAAACTTTCAAAATCTTCTTTATTAAATCCAGCAATTTTTCCTTTTCCTTCAATCTCTTTTTCATCTTGATCTATATTATCAAAATGAATAATTGCTCTTTTAACACCAATACCAATCCATTCTTCCTTTGCTGTATAACATTTATTAATAAAATCAATTTCAATACCTAAATTTTCAATTATTTTTCCTATTTCTTCTAAATTTTCTTTTAAATCACCATGTTTTATATCCAAAATAGAACCACAAACATCAATTTGTACCATTAGCTTATCATCCATTCCTAGCAAAAGGTAAGCTTCTTTTAGTAAGATTAATTTAGCTTTTAATTCATCAAAATCCCTTGGTAAAATAGCTGGGATTATTTGTATATTTTTCATAGCTATAATTTTATCATTTATTTATAGAGATACCAACAAAAACCTTGTAAAACTTATTTTTTTCGCTATACTAATGAGAGTTATTCGAAATGAAATAACTATTATTATTAACCCAATAGTGAAAATTAAACTTTCTGCAAAGAAATTAACTGAAATTAGACTTGCAAAAAATATTTCATTATTCATTTTAAATTATGGAAACTAAAGAAAATGTAGAGGAAGTTGTAGACAACTCTATAATGGCTAGTTTTTTAGATAAGGTACAAGTTCTTCCTAAAATCGGTTCAATGATTGAAGGAACAGTTGTATCTATCGACAAAACTTCCGTTTATGTTGATCTACCTCCTTTCGGAACAGGTATAATTTTTGGTAAAGAATATATTGCCGTAAGAGATGTTTTAAGAAACATTAATATTGGTGATACTGTTGTTGCTAAAATAGTAGAATTAGAAGGAGAAGAAGGATATATAGAATTATCATTGAAAGAAGCTCGCCAAGCAATTGTTTGGAGTGAAGCTGAAGATGCTCTAAATTCTAAAAAGATTTTGGAATTGCCAATTAAGGAAGCCAATAAAGGTGGTCTTATTATTGAATGGCAAGGTATTCAAGGATTCCTTCCTGCTTCACAACTTAAAGCAGAACATTATCCTCGAGTAACCGATGGTAATAAAGACAGAATTTTAGAAGAATTGAAAAAATTAGTTGGACAATCTTTGCCAGTAGCCATCATCGGAGTTATTCCTAAAGAAGGTAAATTGATTTTCTCTGAGAAGAATATTGATCAAGCCGAAAAAACTGAAATCGTAGAAAAATATTCTATCGGAGATGTACTTGATGGTGAAGTAACTAGTGCTGTTGATTTCGGAGTATTCGTAAAAATCGAAGATGAACTTGAAGGTCTTGTTCATATCTCAGAAATTTCTTGGTCATTAGTTGAAGATCCTAAAAAGATGTTCAAAACAGGAGACAAAATTAAAGTTAAAGTTATTGATATTGATAAAGGTAAAATATCTCTATCTATCAAAGCTCTTACTGAAAATCCTTGGCAAAAAGCTGCTAAGAAGTACAAGAAGGGTGATGATGTTAGTGGAGTTATTATCAAATTCAACAAACATGGAGCTCTTGCCAGTATAGAAGAAGGGGTTGCTGGATTAGTTCATATGTCAGAATTTGAATCTGAAGAAAAACTACGAGAAGCTTTGGAATTAGGAAAATCATATAATTTCAAAATCTCTATCTTTGAACCAGATGCTCAAAAAATGATTTTATCTTTTGTAGCATAAACACATTAGAAATAAAAAGAGGGTGAGCTTTAGCTCACCCTCTTTTTATTTCAAAGTTATAATCCTTCAAGAGTTGTAAAATTATTAAACAGCGAATTAAATCAAAGTGATTTAATTCGCTGTTTTTTAAAAAATTATTTATCCAACATTACTTCAAATTTCCACTTACCAATATCTCCTTTTATCCAACTATTCATAAGAGTTTGTAAATTATGATATAAATCTTTAGAATATTTTTTATTTTCAGGGCAAATATCTATTAATTTTTGTATTTCAATAGCTATCGCTTTTTTTATGTTTTTAAAACTTTTCTCTGGAATACAGCCTTCTTCAAAAAGATTATGAAAAAGTTCACCCGTCCCAGTTATTTTAGCAATAGACATATTTAAACCTATTCCTATTTCTTCTTTGTGAATAAAAATCATTAATATATCTATTTCATTTTTGAAAGTTTCAAAAAAAACTTGGTACGGATTACGATTCATAATAAACCCCCAAAAAAATAAAGTTATTTTTTAAACATCTATTTTGATTTAATCACAAAATAAACAAAAAGAAAAGCATGGTCGAAACGACCACATCTTTATATTAAATTAAAATCTAAATAAAAAATTTGCGAAGCAAATTTTTTACTTTCGACTTTATGGATTTTATAGACTTTCGACTCAATTATATTGGTTCATGGCTTTCACTCTACCTTCTAGTATTATAGAATCCAAAGCCTTGGCTATTTTGGGTTGAGCTTTTTTTAGAACCTCTAGGTCCTTTTTAGAAAAATCTTTCATTAAAAAATCTAATACTTTTTGATCCCCTCTTAATTTTTTTAATTTTCCTGTTGCAGTAATAGGAGTAATCCCCACTCTCAAACGAATAAATTCTTTGGTCTTGATTGTTTTGGCGATTGATTCCAATCCTTTGTGTCCCCCCGTTCCCCTATTCCAAGAGATTTTGATTTCTCCTAACCCTAAATCTAAATCATCATAAACCACAATCAATTTTTCTGCTTCCTTTTTATTTGTTACCAAGGGCTTCACAGACAAACCAGATTTGTTCATAAAAGTTTCTGGTTTAATTAGTTTAACTTTACTCTTTCCATTTTTCCCATCAGCAGTCAAAGCTTTCAATTTTCCATCTTCCAACCATTCTTCGAATTTATTTTTTTTAGCATAGTAATCCAAAACAATCCTCCCCATATTATGACGAGTGTTTTCGTATTCTTCTCCTGGATTTCCTAAACCTACTATAATAAACATAATACACAATAGTATAAAATTAAAAGTCCATAAAGTCCATAAAGTATAAAATCAATTTATTAATTTATTTTTACAAAAAAAAATAATTATTATAAATTTTAATTTTACTAAAATCCGTTTCTTTTTTATTTTTGAGATTTGATTTTTGATTTTTTGTCTTGTCTTATGACAAAACATAAGGTCCAATAACTTCTTTTTTTGACTTTAAGTTTTTATAAGAGTAAAATGTTTGCAAGATGAGTGAAAATAAAGAAAATTTTATTATAGAAACACTTAAATTCTCCTTAATTGCGATTCTTATAGTCTTGCCATTCAGAATATTTATAGCTCAACCATTTTTAGTTAGCGGAGCATCTATGAGTCCTAATTTTGAAACAGGCCACTACCTAATTGTAGATCAACTTTCATATAATTTTCAAAACCCTCAAAGAGGAGAGGTTATAGTTTTTCGTTATCCTCAAAGCCCTAAGAAATTCTTTATTAAAAGAATAATTGGACTACCTAACGAAACTGTAATTTTAAAACAACAAGAAATAATTATCAAAAATAAGCAAAATCCTGATGGATTTAAATTAGAAGAGCCTTATCTAAAGTTTCATTCAAATGATAATTTGGAGATGACATTGTCAGATGGAGAATACTTTACAATGGGAGATAATCGTCCTGCTAGTTCTGATTCTAGATCGTGGGGGGTTCTCCAAGAAGAATTAATTATTGGAAGGGCTTTTATTAGATTATTCCCATTTAATCAAATTGAATTATTCCCAGAATATATTGATGATTTCAGAAAAAATTAATAGCCTACCTGCCGGCAAAAGCAGGTTTAATTCCAAAAAAAGTAATGTCAAAAACAATAAACAAAATAGATCGAATAGACGAAATTGCTAAACATTATGGTTTTAAAAAAATTAACATTCCTTCCACTCATGTAAATGAAAACTCTTTTCTCCATCCTCTTCAAAAACAATCTATTCTTGAGGAATATAAACACTACTATCCTAAACAAGGTAAACATATTTCAATGTTTTACCATAATAAACCAATTCTAATAAACAAAAAGACAAAAAACCCTATTTCTTTCAAAAATTTTAATTTTGATATCCTAGGTGTGCATGATAGTATCGCCGAAGCTCAAATCATTCACACCGCAATAACTTCACTTAAAGAAGAAGGTTACAAAAACCCTTATGTAAGTATAAATAGTTTAGGTGATAAAGACTCTTTACTTAATTTCAAAAACAACTTATTTGATTTTTACAAATCAAGATCTGATGAACTTCATCCAAAGTGTAAAAACTTTTACAAAAAAGACATTATTGATTTATTTTTATGCAATCATAGAGAGTGTATTGAATTAAGAAAAACTGCTCCTCGACCTATGTATTTTTTATCAGACGACAGTCAAAGACACTTAAAGAAAATACTTGAATATTTAGAATCTATGAACATAATGTATAACATAGATGATTTATTGATAGGTTCTGATAATCATTTTTCAAAAATTATTTTTGAAATCAAGCATAAAATAGGTAGAACATTAAATGAAGAAATATTACTAGGACGAGGTGGAAGATATGATGAATTAGCAGAAAATACCATTCGAAGAAAAGGAGTACCTGCAGTTGGAATTTCTTTAGAATTTCCTCAAAAAAGAAAAGAAATTATATTAAAAAAACAAACCAAGAACCAACCAGAATTTTATTTTATCCAATTTGGGCAAGAAGCCAAATTAAAATCTCTTCCAATTATTGAAATGCTAAGAACAGCAAAAATAAAGATAAAACAAGATCTACATATTAATAAATTTGGAGAACAGATAGATAATGCTAAAAGATTAGGTGTTCAATATACATTGATATTAGGACACCAAGAAGTGATTGATAATACTATTATTGTTAAGGATCTAAAACAAGTTACTCAAAAAGTAATAAAAATTAATAAAATTTTAGATTATCTCGAAAGACTTAAATAAAAAATTACATTTGCATATATTAATAAAAAATGTTAATTTATATGCACCATGATAAATATAGAAATTCTAAAAAAGAACAGTAACGAAAACGATGCGAATATAATTCGCCGTTTTACCAAAAAAGTTAGAAACTCAGGAATTCTTCCAAGAGTTCGTTCTATTCGTTATAACAACAGAAAAGTATCTAAACTTATTAAAAAGAAAGAAACATTGCAAGGAATTGCTAAAAAAGAAGAAATCAAAAGACAAATAAAATTAGGTAAATTACCTGAAAATCGCCTTAGATAAACAAAAAATAATGTCTGCTTCCAGCAGACATTATTTTTTTTATCTAATAATTATAAATTGAAAATGTAAAATTTTAAATTATTAAATTACTTCCACTTTAATACACATCTCTCAAAGGATAATTTTTTCTAACAAGTACACTAAAGAAAATATATATCTTTTCTTTAGTGTACCTACTTTGTTAGGTTGATTAATCGCACTATTCCAATCGACCTGCCTGCCATAGGTAGGTTGGAATAGTCCAATTAATGATATAGTTTTGGTTATAGATTATAAAAGTGTGTACTTCAAGAGTTAATTTAAGGGGTCAAGCCCAAAAAAGACATATTGGAAAAAAATAAAATAATTACTCGCTGGAAATTGTCCTTGCGGGCAATTTCTTTTTTTTTATTCTATAATTTTTAACAATGGTTCTAACTTTGAATTAATAATTAATCAAATTTAAAACACAAAAACTTTTTCCACTAGATACTCCATAGTTAATACAGTATAATTATACCTAATGCTAGATATTAAAAATACAACTAAAAAAAGCAATCCGTCCCTTCCCTATGAGAAAATAGTGGATAAGGTACTCGGTAAAAAATACGAGCTAAGCTTGGTTTTCATCGGGGATAAATTATCTAGAAAATTAAATAATCAATATCGAAAAATAGATAAGCCAACAAATATTCTAACCTTTACCCTTTCTAAAACAGAAGGTGAAATTTTTATAAACTTAGGATTAGCCAAAAAAGAAGCCTCTAAATTTGAAAGAAATTATACTAATTTTGTTGGTCTTCTACTTATCCACGGTTTAATACATTTGAAAGGTTACGAACATAGTAGTAAAATGGAAAGAGAAGAAGAAAAAATCCAAAAAATATTTAATATTTGAAGCCGTTTATCAACAGGCAATTTCTTAAGGTTTAAAATTAAAAAAATTGCGACTAAAACATCTTTGATGTTCATCCGATCAAAACAAAGTTTTGATTTAGGAAGCAAATTTTTACTTTATGGACTTTATAGACTTTACAGACTTTTAACTAATTATAATTGTGTCAAAAAAAATTTCAGTAGGAATAGATGTTGGAACTTACCAAGTAAAGGTGGTTATTACTGAATTAGTAAAACAAAATGGAAATACTGCACCCCATATTATTGGGAAAGGTTTGTATAAATCTAAAGGTTTGAGACACGGTTATATCATAAATAAAAAAGAAGTTACTCATTCTGTTATTCAAGCTGTTCAGCAAGCAGAAGAACAAGCCCAAGTAAAGGTTAAAAAGGCATTTATTTCAATTGGAGGAGTTAGCCTTGAGGGAATTCATATTAAAAACAAAACAATGATTACTCGAGCTGATAATGAAATTACTCAGTTAGATTTAGACAATATTTTAACAGAAAATGAAAATAATCCACTTCTTTTAAATAAAAAAATAATAAGCACTATTCCAATTGAATATAAAATAGATAATAAAAAAGTTTTAGGAGATCCTATAGGAATGAAGGGGAACAAGTTAGAATCACAAATACTTTATGTTACTTGTTTAGAACAGCATTTACACGATTTAATTCAATCGATTGAAGAGGTGGATATTGAAGTTGAAGACATCTATGCATCACCTATTGCAGGTTCTTTTGTGACATTAACCAAAACTCAAAAAATTGCCGGTTGTGTTTTAGCTAATTTGGGAGCTGAAACAGTTTCTATTATTGTTTTTGAAAATAATATTCCTATTTCTCTAGAAGTCTTCCCTATTGGTTCTACAAATATTACGAACAATATAGCTTTAGAATTAAAAATATCTTTAGAAGAAGCAGAAAAAATAAAACATGGAATAATTACTTCTACCATATACCCTCGTAAAAAATTAGAGGAAATTGTTCAAATCCAATTAGAAGATATATTTAAATTAATAGAAGCCCATCTTAAAAAAATAAACAGAAATGAATTACTACCAGCAGGAATTGTTATCTCAGGAGGAGGGTCTAGTATAGCGACTATAAAAGATTTAGCAGAGGTTTCTTTGAATCTTCCTTCACGAATAGCCAATGTTAATTTTGTTAAGGGTTCTGATTCTGTAGTTCATGATTCAACCTGGGCAGTGGCTTATGGTTTATGTTTAATGGGATTAACCTCGGATCGAGATTTAGAAAATGCTAGTCTTACAAAAACATTTTTAGGTCAAATTAAGAAATGGATAACACAATTTTTCGTGTAAAAACACAATATAGCATTGCATTTCTTTTTAATATATAATACAAAGTAACTACGAATTAGAAGATTTTATAAAGAATTAATATTAGTAATAAACCAATATGCCAAAAATAAACACAGATGTAGAGGCCTTCGCTAGAATAAAGATCATAGGAGTTGGAGGAGCAGGGAAAAATGCTACCAATTATATGATTAAATCTAAAGTTCAAGGAGTTGAATTTATTGCTGTAAACACAGATGCTCAAGATCTACATCACTCATTAGCTAAAAAGAAAATCCACATCGGAAAAAACCTTACTAATGGATTAGGCGCCGGAATGAACCCTGATATAGGAAGAAGAGCAGCTGAAGAAACAGCTGAAGAAATACAAGACATTTTAAAAGGAGCTAATATGGTATTCATCACAGCAGGTTTTGGTGGTGGGACAGGAACAGGAGCAGCTCCAACAATAGCTAAATCAGCCAAAGATTTAGGGATTCTTACAGTGGCTGTGGTAACTAAACCTTTTATGTTTGAAGGAGCTAAAAGAAGTTCTATTGCAGAAGAAGGATTGGCTAGATTAAAAGAATCTGTAGATGCTTTGATTGTAATCCCAAATGACAGAATATTAAATGTAGCTCCTGAAGGAACAACCATGGATGATGCCTTTGCTATGAGTGATAGAATTCTTAAAGAAGCAGTTGAAGGAATTTCTGATTTAATCACAATCCCTGGGAGAATTAATGTAGACTTTGCAGATATCTTAGCAATTATGGGAGATGCTGGATCAGCTCTTATGGGAATAGGAAAAGCTAGTGGAGAAAATAGAGCTGAAGAAGCTGCTCAACAAGCTATTAATTCCCCATTGTTGGATATTTCAATTGCTGGAGCTAAAGGAGTTTTGCTTTCAGTAGCAGGAGGAGACGATTTAACCATTAACGAAATACAAGAAGCTGCTAGAATAGTAACAGAATCAATTGCTCCTGATGCCAAAGTAATATTTGGAACATCAAAAACAGAAAAACTAAAAAAAGGAGAAATCAAGATTACTGTTATAGCTACTGGATTTAAGGACAATAATAGTGGTGGTAATGGCTTATTCCAAAGGACACCAAGAAGAGAAGAGCCTATCAAGGAGGAA
Organism: Patescibacteria group bacterium; assembly: GCA_018817595.1. Taxonomy (GTDB): domain Bacteria; phylum Patescibacteriota; class Minisyncoccia; order Phycocordibacterales; family UBA12079; genus JAHITU01. The sequence continues at coordinate 1,200 of JAHITU010000026.1, read as the reverse complement.
AAAGTTGGAATTTTTGGAGGAATAAAGAAAGAAGAAAAGAAAGAAGAACCTAAAAAAGAAGAAGAAAAGAAAGAGGAAAAGAAACCGGAACCTAAAAAAACTGAACCAGCAAAACCAAAAATACTAGACGATGACCAAGACGATGATGATGATACATGGGATGCGATTCCTTCTTTTCTTAGACGATCAAAATTAAAATAAAAAATAATTCTAAAATCGGCACATTTCTTCGTTAGTTTCAGAAAAATATTTTTCACCGTATACTCGATACGACTCAAAATATTTTTCTTTACTTCCTCGAACTGTATCCGATTTTAAAATTATTAAATTAAAACAAAGCGTCGGTAAACCGACGCTTTGTTTTAATTTTGCTTATTATTTTAATTAGTATTTAGTAGTAAGTATCATGTATACAAATTTTTGCTTCGCAAAAATTTGTCTCTGCGACCCAGCACTTTGTTAAATTATATGATAAAGTATATAAAAATATAAATAGTAATTTTATAAATAAAATTTGTCATTTATTTCAAAGTGCTGGGTAAGCAATCCAGATTCTACAAAACAAACAACAGCCACAAAGCTTTACAAAGCTTTGTGGCTGTAACCTTAAATTTCAGAAAAGTTTGGTTCCTCAAAACCACACTCTGAACATTTAAAATCCTCTCTTTCAAAAGAAGAAATTCTTTTTGCAGGTCCACATGATTTCATATTGGCTCCACACCTGTGACAAATTGTAAGTCTATCACCTTGTCTTCTTGGAAAAAATTTCTTACATTTTGAACATTTATTACCTGAGAAAACTTTTTTTTCTCCAAACATCCCAATTGCTAAACAAGTCCGAAACTGTTTATTTTCTTCCATCACCGGCTCTTGCGGATGTTGAGAACAATCACATTTTTCCTGAATCAATGACCGTTCCTTCTCAGCATTGTTTTTGAGTTGTGGAAAATCAAGTTCAAATTGATGCACAACCCCTAAAAGACATAAAGCTGCGTGAGGCAAATTTCCTTTTTCATCCAAAGGCCATTCTTCTGGATCAAAAAACACAACCCCGTTAATCACTATTTTTTCCATTTTTCCTCTCCTTAATTAAATGTTTCAAAAAATAACACTTCCTAATTCAAATAATACTCAAAAAATCATAAAACACAAGAAGATAACATCAAAAAAAAAAAAAAAAAAAAAAAAGAATTTTGTTTT
>JAHITU010000025.1 GCA_018817595.1 Patescibacteria group bacterium | reverse complement strand
TCTTCAGCTATTTTAATAATAGTTTTTTCTTTATTAATAACTTGTTTTAATTTTTTCTCTTTTAGAGACATATATTTTGCATCAAATTTATTCATCTACACAGATTAATGTGTAAACTCTATTGCTGCAATGTTAACAAATTATAATGCTGAATCAATTCTAAAAACATATCACCAAAAAAGTCGTTGCGAGAGAAAGCAGAACAGGGTATTATAGAAATAATTATTATAATAGAAGGTGGAGAATAGAATGTAGAGGGTTGATAAAAATCTTGTCTTATGAAAGTTTTAAAAAACTACATTCCACATTCCATGTTCTACATTCCAATTATTATGTTAAATTTTTTATCTCAAATAAAAACAGCCCCTTGGAATATTGATTTGTGGGGAAATTCTGTTTTTCAATACGGAGTAGCTTTGGCTATCTTTATAGTATTCCTAATAGTCTTTAAAATATTTCAAGTGATTATTTTAAAGAAGTTAAAAAGAATTTCAGAAACAACCACTACTGATGTAGATGATATCATGATAGAGGCTGTACAAAGCCTTAAGCCACCTTTTTATTACTTTGTGTCTCTTTACTTGATATTACCTTTTTTAACCATTAAAGAGGGTGTTTTAGGTGTTATAACAGGCTTGTTGTTGATATTGATAGTCTTTCAAATAATTAAAGCCTTCTTGATTTTAGTTGATTTTATTTTTGATAAATTAGCTAATAAAAAAGAGAATGATGGAGGAGAGAAAATGGCTTATTCTTATTTAGGAACCTTTTCTAAAATAATGATTTGGGCTTTTGGTTTGTTGATGATTTTGTCTAATTTAGGAGTGGATGTAACAACTCTAGTAGCTGGGTTGGGGATTGGGGGAATTGCTTTTGCTTTTGCTCTTAAGAATATTCTAGGAGATTTATTTGCTTCTTTTGTTATCTTTTTTGATAAACCATTTTTGTTAGGGGATAATATAGAAGTAGGGAATGTAAAAGGGAAAGTTACAAAAATAGGAATCAAGTCCACAAGAATCCAATCATCACAAGGAGAGGAAGTGGTGATGTCTAATCAAGATTTAACTTCACAAGAATTACATAATTATCAAAAATTAGAAGAAAGAAAAGTTTTGCTTTCGTTTGGAGTTGTTTATGAAACACCTTTGGGAAAATTAAAACAAATACAGGGTTGGCTAGAAGAGATTATTTCAAAAACAGAAAATGTAAGGTTTGACCGAGCACATTTTAGTCGTTTCGATGATTCTGCTTTGGGTTTTGAAGTTGTCTATTATATAGAAGTTGATGACTATAAAAAATATATGGATGCACAACAAGAAATCAATTTTGCTATTTTAGAAAAATTTGAAAAAGAAGGGATAGAGATGGCATATCCTACGAGGGTCGTTTATCAGAGATAAATATTAATAATTATGAAATTTATTTTTATTGATGAAACTGGTCACCCAAAAATGGCAAGAAAAACAAATTTAGAAGAAGAGCCATTTTTTGGAATTACATCAGTTATTGTTGATTTAGATAAACTCCCTTATTTTGAAAGAGAAATAAACAAACACAAGATTGAGTGTATAGAAGGAGGAACAGAAAGAACTGTTATTCATCTTGAAGATATAACACGTAATCGTAAAACATTTAATTTTTTAAGAGATAAAGATAAAAAAACAAAATATTTAGAAGATTTAAATATCTTGTTGAAAAAACTTGATTTTAAAACAATTTCTATTTTAATTAATAAAAAAAAGTTGCTGGATAATTATGGTCGATATGCTTATCACCCTTTGGTTATTAGTTATCATTATTTGTTTGAGCGTATCCAAAAAGAAAATGAAAAAAATGGGACTTTATCTATAGTTTTTTTAGAAAGATTTGAGGTAAAATCAACAGGATTTTATCAACATACCGAAATGAGTTATCCTGAATTTTTGGCAAGTATTCCAGAGGCTTATCCAACAATAAGCAGTGTCCATTTAATTGATAAAAAAGAGAATCTTTCAGGTCTTCAGATTGCTGATTTATGTGCTACCCCAACCAAACGTTATATTCAAGGATTAAAAGAAATAGGAATAAATACTGACTTTTTGAAAGAAAAATGTGCTAAAAGTAATTCGGGTAAAATTTTAGGTTATGGTATTAAGGTTTTTCCTTAATAAAAACAAAGGAGCCTCTAGTGAGGCCCCATTTGTTTCCCATTACTGTATTACTTTTATTATACAGGTTATCCTAAAAAAAGTAATAGATACTGTGGATAATTTAAATTGTAGACCGCTCCAGTCTTAGATTCTCCACGAAAAGCCCGCACAATTAAAAAAGAGAGAATCGGTCCCCAGTTCTAGGTTTAGACTTCGCTCTACGAGACTCGTCTTCACTAAGAACTCGCAACCCCGCTCACTCGTTTTTTTCTTCGCTTCGCTACTAAAAAACACACTCGTTCGTTTCGATTCTCTCTATCCGCTAAAAAAACATACCAGCCCAGAGCTAACGCTCTGGGCTGGTTGTTTTTGTGCGGATAGAGAGAATCGAACTCTCGTTTCATCCTTGGCAAGGACGTGTTCTACCACTAAACTATACCCGCAAGATAATTAATAATTTACCATATTTAAATAATATAATCAAAAATAAAAAACACCTGACTCAGTCAGGTGTTTTTTATTTTATATTTAAATTATCCTTTTACTGAATCTTTCAAAGTTTTTGAAGCTCTGAATTTTGGTACTCTCATAGCTTTAACTTGAATAGCTTCACCAGTTCTTGGGTTTCTAGCTGTTCTAGCTGCTCTCATTTTAGCTGAGAAAATTCCAAAACCTGCTACTGATACATCGTCTCCTTTTGATAGAGATTTTGTAATAGCTTCGAAAACAGTATCAACTGCTTTTTCAGCTTGAACTTTTGTTCCTTCTAATTGTTCTTGTACTGCTTCGATAATTGCTTGTTTATTCATAATATAAATAAATTAAGTTTTTAATAATAATAAAACGACTATTATTACAATATAGTAATATTTATATTATATATTAAGGGTTTTTTTGTGCAAGGGTTTTTCACACTTGATCAAAAACTTGTAATATTTATTTTTTTGTTATATTGTAAAAAAAGTTTGTGGTTAGTCTTGTTAATTATTTTAACTAATAAAATAAAAAGGATGGTATTATGGAATTAACTAAAGACAAGATTTTTGTATCTTTAGGCAGGGCAATGATGGGGTACTCAGTCCGTACTCCTGACAACCATGTACGCGTCAAAATTTATTCAGATGGATTCTGGACCAATTTTCATAGTGAAAAGGTTGATGTTATTTGCTCCTGTGGGGCAAAATGTCATGTCAAAACCTACGGGCGGTTAACACATATTAATTGTCCAGAATGTGGTTTTGAAGATTTTATTCCGACAGGGTATTATCTTCGGTCGCCGGTAACTATGCCCAGTGCTCCTGGAAAATCCGATGTTCCTTTTGGTCATCGACTTTGGTGCTATGAAAAGAGAAGGTATTGTCGGGGTTTGAGCCAGGCTCCCCAATATGCACTTCTGACCACTTTCATTGATTGTTAAAGAGGATAAAAAAACCACCCAGTGTTTCTGACACTGGGTGGTCTTTAATTTTCTCTAATTAGCTAAAAAGCTAATCTACTATAAGCTAAACTTATCTCGCATATTCTATCACTCGTGATTCGCGAATGACATTCACTTTGATTTCTCCAGGGTATTTTAATTCCTTTTCAATTTTCAAAGCAATATCTCGAGCTAGTTTTTTAGCTTCTAAATCAGATACTTTTTCTGGTTTCACTAGAATTCTAACTTCTCGTCCTGCTTGAACAGCAAAAGTTTTATCAATTCCTTCAAATGAATTTGCTATATCTTCTAATTCTTTCAATCTCTTTAGGTAATTTTCAACATTGTCTCGTCTTGCTCCAGGGCGTCCTCCTGAAATTGAGTCAGCAATTTGAACAATAACAGATTCAATTGATTCGTAAGGGTGTTCTTCATGGTGAGATTGCATTGCTTGGATAATCTTTTCATTAGCTCCAAATTTTTGCAAAATTCTTCTTCCAATTTCAACATGAGTTCCTTGGATTTCATGATCAACAGCTTTTCCGATGTCGTGAAGCAAGGCTCCTGTTTTTGCTACAGAAACATCAGCTCCTAGTTCTTCTGCTAACATTCTAGCGATATGTGACATTTCAACTGAGTGTTGAAGAACATTTTGTCCGTAAGATGTTCTGTAATGCAGTCTTCCTAAGATTGAAACGATTCTTGGGTCAAGATTAAGGATTCCACATTCATAGACTGCTTGCTCTCCTTGTTTTTTGATAGTTTTGTTAATTTCGTCCTTGGCTTTTTCAACAAATTCTTCAATTTTAGCAGGTTGGATTCTTCCATCAATAATCAAGTTTTCCAAAGCTACCTTAGCAATTTGTCTTCGAATTGGGTCATAAGAAGAGATTGTGATTGCTCCTGGTGTATCATCAACAATGATTTCTGTTCCTGACGCTCTTTCAAAAGCTCGGATATTTTTCCCTTCTTTTCCAATTATTTTACCTTTTATATCATCAGAAGGGATGTTGACTGTAGTAGAAAGCACATCGGCAGCAACTGAATTACCCATTCTGTGAATGGCTGTAATAAGAATATCTTGAGCTTTTCTTTCTAATTTTTCTTCACCTTCTTGTTCTAGTTTTTGTAAACGCACCAATAAATCTTCCTCGTAATTCTTTTCGATGGTTTTAAGTAGTTTTTCTTCAGCGTCTTCTTTTGTAAGTTGAGCTATTTTTTGGAGTTCCGCTTCTTCTTGTTCCTTGATTTTATCAATATTATCCTTGATTCGTTTAACCTTTTCAATCTTTTCCTCTAGTTTTTTGGTTTCTGTACTTATTTCAACCTGACGTTTATCGAGAAAGTCTTCTTTTTTAATTAATCTTTCCTCGGTTTTCTTGAATTCTTGTTGTTTTTCCTTCTTTTCTTTTTCTGTTTCTTCTAATATTTTCTCTGATTTATCTTCGGCTTGATTGATTATTTCCTTGTATTTTTTCTGAGCATCTAATGTCATTTGTTGAATTTTCAATTCAATTGACCCTTTTTTCCCAAAAGTTAATGCCCATCTCAAAAAATAACCAAAAGCCACGCCTACTAGGGCGCTCATTCCTAAAAGGAATATGGCAAATTTTAATGACATGGTTTTAAAACCCTATCCTTATATAGATATTTCGTCGAGGTTATTTAATTTTAAAATTGAATTTAAAGTTTTGTTCATATAAATCGGTTTAAAATTTAAACTTTATCTATTTTTCAGACGGGTTATAAGAGTTTATTTTTTTCTCTGCGAGATTTAAAATAGACTCTTTATTAATTCTTAAAGTATGTTTTTTATAATACATTAAATTTAAAAATAAAACAAGCAATAATGTCAAATATGTGTATATTACCTATATCTATTGTTAACATTGCAGCAATAGAGTTTACACATTAATCTGTGTAGATGAATAAATTTGATGCAAAATATATGTCTCTAAAAGAGAAAAAATTAAAACAAGTTATTAATAAAGAAAAAACTATTATTAAAATAGCTGAAGAG